>JAFGRF010000027.1 GCA_016935295.1 Caldifarciminota bacterium
AGTTGGTCGCGGGCTTGAGCTTCGGAAGCGGGGCGGCGGCAGTTGTCTCGAGACGGAGGTCGGTTTGCGGTCGCGGCGGTTTAGCGCCGGATGGTCAGCTTGGCCGCCGGTACGCCCTGAGCCGGGCGCACGAAGTAGATACCCTCGGCCAGCGGCTTGACACTGTTGGTCCCGGGCTTGAGCAGCAATACGCGCCTGCCCGCAGCGTCGAGCAACCAGGCGCTGTTCTTCTCCAACAGGCGGACCGCACTCGACGCCACGGTCGGCCGCACACTGGTTTGGCCGGACGGCGGTGCAGCCGCGCCCCCGAGAACGCCGACCTGGACGTGGTTCGTCTTGTAGAAGACCTCTTCCTGTGAGCCGAATCGCTGGTCCCAGAACAAGAGGTGCACGTACCCGTCCTCGTCCAGCATCGGCTTTGCCGGACCGGTCGCCACATCGTACCAGGTGAGCATCGTGGAGTCGGCCCACTGTCCGGAGCCGGGGTCATAGCGCCGGTAGGTCAGCGCCCAGATGTCCTGGTTCCCGACATGGGTCAGGTGCCTCTCGCCCGTCTGTTTGTTGACGCCGACCATCGGCCTGGGCGCTCCGGCCCAGGAGTAGAAGTGCGTCACCGCTCCCCAGGTCATCGTGTCCCGGTTCCAGATACGGTAGTGAATACGCAGCTCCGGACCGCCGCCGGAGTAGGTGAGATGGATGTTGCCGGCGGAGTCGGAGTCCATGTCCGGCTGGATGGCTTCGTAGCCGTGGAAGGTGATGCGTGCGGCAGTTGACCACGAGTCGCCGTTGTGGAACCGGTGCCAGAGTTGCTGCGTATCAGTCCGCGCGTCCTGCCAGACGACATGGACCCAGCCGTCTCCGGTTGCATGGACATCGTAGTAGCCGGTGGGCACGGCCGCTGGGCCGGTGAGGTCCTGTGGGGCAGTCCAGCCGCGCCCGGTTTTGTAGCAGTAGACGATTCCGGGCGGGGTTTCGCGCTCCCTGAGCCAGAAGGCGAAGACCGTGTCGGAGGCGACGACCGCCAGGGGCCGGCCTGAATAGCCGAGCGAGTCCTGGTAGGTCAGGCGCTCTTCCGGGTCCCAGTCGCCAGTCGCGCCGTCCCGCCGCCGGTACCCGACGTCGAAGTAAGTGTAAGGCCCGCCCCACCGCCGCATGAAGACCACATGGGCGCCGTTGTCGGCGCCGACCGCGATGTCGGGTGTGTTGTGCACCGTATCCAGGCTGCCGACCGAGAAGATCTCGCCCCAGCCGGTCGAGTCCTTGCACCGATAGTGTATTTCGTCGTAGCCGCCCAGCCGGCGATTGTCTTTCCACACTGCGTGCAGCCGGCCAAGGTTGTCGATGGCGAGCGCGGGGTCGCGCGATTCCTGTCCGTCGTTGAGGCTCAGGAGCGTATCCGGGGTCCAGCCCGGCGGCGAATCAGCCGGCGCTGCCACGAGCATCAGCACCAGCGAAAGAACGGTCACGTCATCTCCTGTCTAGATACGGTAGTTATAGCCGGCTGTCTGGTATTGTCAATTTCGGCCGTCGCGACAGCTCAGGTGCCCATGGCGAGGACGCAAACCAAGATTCGGCGTACACAGGGCCGGGAGAGGCATGTCGAATCCGCATGCACCCACTGACTGCCGCGGCGGGAAGAACGTACCGACCGAACGGTCGGACAAGCGGCGTGGGCAGACCTACGCCAGCCCCCCTGCGTCCCTGCTAGTCTGAAGTCGGGCAAAGCGGCCGATTCGGTGCATTTGCGGGGAGCGAAGAGGGACGGGAATCTCAGGCCGGCCCCAGCGGCAATAAGATGGCGAAACAAATGCACTTAGCTAATGGTCATCACATGCTAGTATCAATAATATCAATGCACACATTAATTAATCTAACATATTGTGAATCTTTTTGTTGACATCCTGCATCTAATGGCTATGATGACAGGCATGAGTGAGTATCTAAACCACAAAGCCGGCAGCCTGAAGGCTGCGGCGACAGAATCATGCCTGAATTCCGCAAGGGGTCTGATATCGAGTCTGGAGGTCCCAATGAACAAAGCGCTGACCGTTGTGGTGGCTGTGGCATTGGTCGCAGCCTTGTTCTTCGGAGCGGCCGAAACCGCGAAGTACCGCACGCAGGATGGCCGCAGTGGTTACCAGCAGGGAATCATGCCCGAAGTAGTTGTCAAAGCCGAGATGCCGCGGCTCGTGATGCCGACCGTGGAAGTGCATGCGTTCCGGACCGTGGCGGCGAGCCGTACGGCCGCCAACGTCTTCTAGGAGCGGGCAATGGCACGCAAGGGACTGGTTTCGCGCTGCCCGGTATGCGATTCGGGCATGACGGTTTCGGAACTCACCTGTGAATCGTGTGGCACCTCAGTCCGTGGTCGGTTCCCGGTTCCCGACCTCTGTCGGTTGCCGGACGAACTCTACCAGTTCCTGGTAGTCTTCATCAAGAACCGCGGGGTAATCCGGGATGTGGAAAAGGAACTGGGCATTTCCTACCCGACTGTGCGTTCGCGCCTGGACATGGTGCTGGCAGCATTGGGGTTCGGAGAACAGATTCCCGGCTCCGATTCAGGGCAGGTAATCGAGATGCTGGAGCGCGGAGAGATTTCGGCGGAAGAGGCTGAGAAGTTGCTCCGCGGCGAGGGCGAAGAGAAGCAGGAGTGAATGTGGTTTTGCCATTAGCGCCGTGGCCGGACAATGAAGGCTCGGGTCCTGCAGAGCAGGGCCGGGGTAGGAAAGCCGGCACGCGACGGAAGAAATAAGGAGAGCAAGATGAGCAACGAAAGAGACCGGATTCTGAGACTGCTGGAAGACGGCAAGATTTCTGCCGACCAGGCGACGCGCCTGATTGAGGCGCTGGGTTCGGAGAGGACCGAGAGCGAATTCGGCATGCCGCACACCCATTTCGGGCCGCGGCGTCACTTCCGGGTGCGCACCCGGCCGCGGGACCTCGATCGGATTCCCGACGTCGTGGCCACCGCGGTGGCCTCGGCTATGAAGAACGGCTTCGGGGAACCGGGTGAGGAGCGGACGAACGAATTCCCGGGCAAGCGCGACCTGCTGGTGAAGAGCGTGAGCGGCGACGTCGAAGTCACCCGCGCAGAGGAAGGGCGGGTCGAGCTCAGCTACTCGGGCGGAATGGTCAAGGCCCGTTCGAGCGGGGACCAGGTAGTCGTTCGGACCATGGCCGGCGACGTTGCGGCAGCCATGCCGCCCGACGGCCGGCTCGAGCTCGAGGTCGTGTCGGGGGACGTGTCCGTCAGCCAGGGCAGCGCGCGCGTCGAAGTCAAGACGGTGTCGGGCGACGTCGGCATCAACCAGGCCTCTGGCGGCGCGCAGGTCAAGACCGTGTCCGGCGACGTCAACCTCGCCGACGTGAGCGGAGACCTGACGATCGAGACACGGTCGGGCGACGTGGAGCTGGTTCCCGGGGGGCCGGTTACGGGCAACCTGCGGACCGTATCCGGCGATGTCACGGTCGCGCTGCCCAAGGACGCGGACCTGGTCCTGGAGATGGACATCGAGGAGGATGGCGAAATCGAGGTCGACGACGACCTTCCGCATGAGGTACTAGAGGAGAGCGAAGACCATCTGAAGGTGAAGCTCGGGGCGGGCAGTCAGACCCTGGTCGTGAAGACCCGGGACGGTGACATCAGCATCCGCGCGGCAGAAGAGGATAGACCCGAAGAGCAGATGTAAGATGATAGATGTGAGAAGTGAGATGGAAGAAATGAGGACCTATGGATACAGGAGGAGCAGGTGATACGGTCGATTATCTGGGGTTTGGTTATCATCGCAATCGGGATGTGGATATGGCTGGCCAAGCTCGGAGTCATCACGTCGGGCATCATTTTCCGGCGCGACTGGCCCATCATCATCGTCATAGTCGGTTTGCTCACAGTCGGCGAAGGCATTTCCTGGGCGTTCCGGCGCGGGAGGAGAAAGTGAAGCGGATCATCGGCTGGGGCATCTTCCTTGTCCTGCTCGGCACCTGGATCTGGCTCTCGGCCCTGAACGTACCGTACATGGTCTTCGGCCGCGACTGGCCGCTGTTGATCGTGGCCTTTGGCATCTACGTCATTTACCGCCGGATAGCCCGGTACCGCCGGCGTCACCGCAAGAGCGCGTCGCAGGTGATAACCGACCTTGAGACCGGCAAGATCGATGTGGACAAGGCGGTCGTGGAAATCAGGAGGTCGCGATGAACGACGAACAGGACCGCGTACTGAAACTGCTTGAAGAGAAGAAGATAACCGCGGACGAGGCGTCGAAGCTGCTCAATGCCATCAACCGCAGCCAGGGCGGCACAGGTGGACGCAACAAATTCCTCAAGGTCCGGGTCTATCCTCGCGGTTCGGACAAAGCCAAGGTCAACGTTACCCTGCCCATCGGCCTGGTGAAGTGGGGGATGAACTTCATCCCGGCAGAGGCCCGGGCCAAGATCGAAGAGCAGGAAATCGACATGAAGATGATCGCGGACGCGCTGGAAAAGGGCATTACGGGCAAGATTGTCGATGTGGACGAAGACGAACACGGCAACCACGTCGAAATCTGGCTCGAATAGCCGAGGACTGCTTCAGGATACGTGCGGGTGCGTTTCGCACCCGCACTTCGCTTCCCGGCCCGGACGAAGGCAGAGCCTCTACCGGGCCGAAACCTCTGCAATGGATTGGATGGTCAGGCGGTACCGGGTAGTGGGCGTTGTGGCTCGGATGCGCGCTGGTAGGTCCTGCCAGAGCTCGCGCTCGTGGCTCGCGACTACGCGCCCGCTCCGATTGTCGGCATCTCGACGACGGCGAGGAACTCCCCGAGCCGGCGGACCGCATCGGCGAATCGCTCGTACTCAACCGGTTTGGACAGGTAGCAACTGCATCCCAGTTCGTGGCAGCGAGCAACCTCCCGCGGGTCATCGGTCGTGGTGACCATGACGACCGGCAGCTTCTTCAGTTCCGGATCCAGCTTGACCCGGCGCAGCACCTCGACACCATCGACTTTCGGCATCTTGATGTCGAGCAACAGCAGGTACGCGGTGTCGGGCGTGCGCTGCAGGTCGCCGCGCCGCTGCAGAAAGTCGAGCGTCTGCTGTCCGTCGCTGAATCGCAACTGCTCGCCGCCGATGCCCGCGCGCTTCAGGTTCCTCTGTATCAAAGCGGCGTGCGCCTCATCGTCCTCGGCAACCAGGACTACAACTTCTTCCTTCATAGCACCCTCCTAGTCTGTCGGTGATACGTGACTCGCAGTTCGTATCCGGTAGCTCGGGACTCCGTCCAATCGAGACGAGGATATCGCTCCTGTGGAAGCCGGCCAAGAAAGGGCATGCCCCGGGCGACGGACTCTTGTCTTCTCTGTCGGGAACTCGCGCCTCGCAACTCGCAACTCCTATCCGCTCGGCAAGGCGACGAAGAACCGGCTTCCCTTGTCCAGGTCCGATTCCACCCAGATACGGCCGCCCAGCCGATCGACTATCCGACTGACGATGGCCAACCCGAGGCCTTCACCGCTGCCTGCTTTCGGGTCGACCCGGAAGAACGGCGTGAACACGCGCTGCTGCATGTCCGGCGCGATGCCGCTGCCGTTGTCCTCTACGCAGTAGACCGCGGAATGGTCCTCGCTCCGGCCGCTGATCCGGATGACCGGTGCCCGTTCCGGGCTGCGGTACTTGAGCGCGTTCTCGACCAGGTTCGCGAAGACCTGCCCTACCTGCATCGAGTCGCCGACGCACGCGGGCAGGTCGGCGACCACGACTTCGGCGCCGGCCGCCCTCGCTGTGAACTCCAGGCTTCGCACTACTCCACCAACCACGCGGTTCATGTCGAGCGGCTCGGTCCGGAACTCGGTCCGTCCCAGTCGCGACAGGCGCAGCAACCCGGACAGCAGCTCGGCCATGCGGGTGGTGCTGGCGTCGATGAACCTGAGTGACTCGGGGATGTCGGAGCGGGTCAGTGCCGCTATGCGGTCCCTGAACTCGGGCGGCGCATCCGACCGGTCCAGCTCGGCCAGCAGGTCCTTGAGCGAGAGCTTAAGCTCGCCGACAAAGCCCTGCACGCTGATCAGCGGCGTGCGCAGGTCGTGGGATGCAGCGTAGATGACCTGTTCCAGTTCGACCTTCCTGCGTTCGACCTCGCGCGCCAGGCGTTGCTCTTTCTCCTCGGCCCGCTTGCGGGCGGATACGTCCTCGACGACTGAGATGAAGTGTCGCGGCCGGCCGTCGGGCTCGCGCATCAGCGACACGGTCAGATTCACCCAGACGGGCGAACCGTCCTTGCGGATGTACCGTTTCTCCATCGAGTAGGTCGCTATGTTGCCGGCCAGAACGTCGTGGACCTTGGCGAGGTCGGCGTCGAGGTCATCCGGGTGGGTGATTTCCTGGAAGGTGCTCGCCAGCATCTCGTCGCGGGTCCGGCCGGCGATGTCGCAGAACCGCTGGTTGACGCGGATGAAGCGTCCTTCAAGCGAGACGTGAGCGACGCCGACCGCGGCTTGCTCGAACGTCGCCCGAAAGCGCTCTTCGCTTTCGCGCAGGGCGATTTCGGCAGCCAGGCGTTCGGTGATGTCGTCAAGGAAGCTGAGGGTCGAGGGCCGACCTATCCAGTCGATGTAGACGGCGCTGGCCTCCAGGTAGCGGACCTCGCCGAGCTGACGGACGATGCGGAACCTGAACCGGTCGCGGATGTCCTCGCCGGCGAGGCGTCGGCGGTAGCCGTCGGCGACGAACCAGCGGTCAGCGGGATGGACGAATTGGTTGAAGTCTGCCCCGAGCAACTGGCTGTGACCGAATACCTTGCTCGCACTCGGGTTGGCGAAAACGATCTTCCAGTCATGGGCCACGATGATGGCTTCGCTCACGTTGTCGACCACGAGCCGGTACTTCTCTTCGCTCTCGCGCAACGACTGCTCGGTCCGTTTGCGCTCGGCGACCTCTTTGACCAGTGCCGCGCTGTGGCCGAAGGACCGCCCCACCAGCAGCGCCAGCTGTCCGAACTCGGTGCGGTTGCGTTCCAGGGGCTTCAACGCCCGGGCGGACCCGGAAGCAAGGCTGTACTCCAGCAGCGCGAGCGGCCGCGTCACCCAGGACCGGAGTACCAGCGACAGCCCGAGTATCGTTATCAGAGCCACTCCTGTCTGCACCAGCAGAGTCCTTCGGCTGGAGCGCAGGGCGGCCGCGGTCCACCCGGGATGAACCGATGCGACCAGCGTCTCTTTGGGCCAGCCTCCGCTGCTCGGCAACGGCCTGGTCAGTGTGATCTCACCGGACTGCCGGACAATCTCCGCCGACGGTTTGGCGTCGGGGACGGCCTGCGCAATTCGCATGGTCGTCCCGGTCAGCCGCATCAGCTCGGCCAGATACTGCCGGTTCCAGGATCGAGCGACGAAGAAGTAGCCGCGCCCGGGCGTCCGTCGTTGCGGGTCACCAGTCGGGTGAATTGTCGTGCCGTGGATTTCAATCGGACCATCGGACCCGGCAATGAAAAAACGGCAGGAATGGTCGCGGCCGAACAGCTGCTTGACCGATAGGCCGGGCGGCAGCGGCCCGGTACCGGCTTCGAGAATGGGGTCTCGCGTCGCATACACCGGCGTACCGGCGGCGTCAAAGACCCAGGCAGCATCGGCCCGGTACGTCTTCAGCGCCTCGTCAATCCTTTGCCGCGCCCAGGCCCGGTTTCGGGTCTGGACGAACCGCACCATCTCGTCCCAGCAGGCATACTCGTGGGCGAATGTGGCAAGCGAACTGCCTTCCAGTTCCAGTGCCCGGTCCAGCAGCGCTCCGTGCTCCGCCGCGTCGGCGGCCAGGCGGGTATCGATTCGGTCAGTCTCGGCTGATTGTGACCAGACCAGCGCGACTGTGATCAGTACTGCCGCTGCGACCAGCACGAGGGTGAGCTGTGTCTGAACCGACGTCCATCCCTGCGAATTCCTGAACGACATGCTAGAGCTCTCTGTCCGACCGGACACAACTCGCCCGACCGACGCCGGCGACTTCAGGCGAGCGTACTGCCTGCAATGCGACCTGCGTTGGTGCCAGCGCTAGTCCTCGGGTCGTCGTTTGATCCCCAGTCTCTTTATCCGATACTCGAGCGTGGTCGGTTTCACGCCGAGCAGTTCTGCGGCTCCACCCGTGCCGCGGATGCGCCAGCCGGCCGTCTCGAGGGCACGTGTGATGCGACCGCGCTCGGCGTCGTCGGAGGCAGTCGGTGCCCTGGCACCGGCACTTGCGTCCGCCAGATCGACGTTGAGTGTGGTACCGGTCGACAGGATCATGGCTCGTTCAATCGTGTTGCGCAGGGCCCGAACATTGCCCGGCCAGGAGCTGTTGGACAGAGCATCGATAGTCGTTCTGGGGATGTTGTCGATGCGCTTGCCCATCTTCTCGCTGAACTCGCGGACGAAGGTCCAGATCAGGAGCGGGATGTCTTCGCGCCGCTCGCGGAGAGGAGGGATGGTGATCGGGAAGACGTTGAGTCGGTAGAACAGGTCCTCGCGGAACCTGCCGGTTTCCACCGCCCGCTCGAGGTTCCGGTTGGTGGCGGCAATGACGCGTACGTCGACGGTTATGGTGCTCGAACTGCCGAGCCGCTCGAACTTGCCTTCCTGCAGTACCCGCAGCAGTTTGGCCTGTGCCTCAGGGGATAGTTCGCCGACTTCGTCGAGGAAAAGGGTCCCCTGGTCGGCGACCTCGAAGCGGCCGACCTGCCGGGTGAGCGCACCGGTATAGGCGCCCTTCTCCCGACCGAACAGCTCGGCCTCAATGAGCGTGGACGGCATCGCGGCGCAGTTGACGGTGACGAGCGGTCGGTCCTTGCGCGGGCTCAGGTTGTGGATGGAGCGGGCGAGCAGTTCCTTGCCGGTGCCGGTCTCACCGTAAATGAGGACGGTGGAGTCGGTCGGGGCAACCTGTTCGGCCAGTGCCAGCGTCTGCTTGATGGCCGGACTCTCGCCCACGATGTCTCCGTGGACGTGGCTGAGCTTTACTTCCTCGCGCAGGTACACGTTCTCGGCCTCAAGCTGTTCTTTGAGAACACGAATCTCGGTGAAGGCGGTCCGCAGTTCTTCCTCGGCCCGCTTGCGCTCGGTGATGTCGTGCAATACGATCTGAGATACTTCCCGGCCGCCGTAAGTGACCAGCGACGCGGTGACGTCCACCGGGACCCGGCTGCCGTCGCCCCGGACAACCAGCGTATCCGACACCGAGCATCTGCCGTTGAGCACCAGGTCTGCGAGACGTGGTGAAACGTCCGTCAAGGCGCCCCCGGGGTACAGGGCGCTGACGTGCAGCCCGGCGATGTCCGCGCGCGGCCGGCCCAGCAGTCGTTCCGCCTGCCGGTTGGCCTCGACGATCTGCCCTCTCTCGTCCGCGAGCAAGATGGCGTCCGGAGCATCGTCCATGAGTACGCGGTACTTGACCTCCGAGTCCCGAAGCGCCTGCTCGGCCCGGGTCAGGCGTTGCTCGGTCGCGACCTGGGCCAGGACCCGTTCGACGACCGGAACGAGCAGGTCGGTGAAGTCAACCTGCTTCACGATGTAGTCGCGTGCGCCGAGCTTCATCATCTCGACCGCGATGCGCTCGTCGCCGTGCCCGGTCATGACGACGAACGGCACGGCTACGCCCAGTGTTCTGAGCTTGTCAAGGAACTGGCGTCCATCCACGTCGGGCAGCAGGTAGTCGAGCAGGAGCAGACAATCCGGATGCTCCTGTACGGCGGCAATGGCCTCCGCACCGGTATGAACCCCGAGCGTGGTCAGGCCGTGCCTCTCCAGCCGCCTGCAGACGATCCGGCACAGACCCTCGTCGTCCTCCGCAACAACTACGCACCGCAGGTCGGGGGCCGCTGCGGCCGCCGGCGAGGCGCAAGGCGACAGGTGAGGAGTGAAATCCGGATCAGGCGGAGCGGCGAGGGACTCAGCTCTGTCCATGTCCGGTGGTTCGGGCCTGTCGGGGCTGCTCACGATGAGCCGGGAGCGCGGATTGAGACCCAGTTCGCGCGGATGAGGCTTGAAGTCCACGACCTTCCTCTTGCCGTTCGCTTCGTGCTTCTCTCATTGCTTCAGTGATGCACGCCTGTTCAGGGGTCGTGCGCGACAGGCGCAGGTCCGGTTGATCCGCCAAGACGCTGTGGGACGAACCGGCGCAGGCATGGGCCGCGCCGACTCCGGCTACCCGCAGCACGGCCATCGACCGCAGCGGCCGGTCAACGTCTGGTTTCACTGTCGGATAGCAGGTGAGCGGCGACTCCGGTTGCCGGGGCGCGCGGGCAAAAGGGAGCATAGAGGATCTTCCGTCGAGTCCTGGGTCAGCATCGGAAAGGACTCGGACATCGGTACCTGTCTCTCTATGTAGCCGTGCATGGATTCACCGCAGAGACTATAGTGCTCGCCCGCAAAACTGTCAAACCCCCATAGACGACGCTTTCAATTTGAGCAGGAGAACCGGCGCAACCCGGCGTACGCCTGTCGGGAGATGGACGCGAGGCTCCAATACCGGCACACGCAGCACGAAAGGCCTCCAAACTCCAAACGAAAACTCCAAACTCCAATCGCGAGCCTCCAAACCAGAGCCTTGGGCTCCAACCGGTATCATCAATCACTCAGGTCGGGCCCAGCGGCTAAGTACCTTCATGGCAGCATGTTGCTGCGATGTCCGGCCGCGAGGTGGCGCCGGGAGCATTGGAGATGGCTGTTGGCACGGCAGCTGCATATAAGCCCAGCGGACAAGAGATCATCAATGGGTCACGCTTATCGCCTCCAGTGGTTTGCGGCCACAACGCCGACCTGGCTATCCCCGGCACCCCGAGTCAGTGCGGAGTCTGTGGCCGCAGACCTGATGAGCGATGTCGTCACCGGGTCCAGTCCGAATGTCCGAGGCCTCTGCAACGACAGAGATTCAAGGAGGGTATGCAAGTGAGTGCGAACGTCTGCGTTGGGTATCTCAGATTCGGCGCCACCGGAAGTCAGTTCGGCCAGGCGTCCCTTAGCCTCAGCTATGGAGCATTTGTTTCAACCGGCACACTGGAAGACGAGTCTCCGGACCGTCACTGGGAACTCGAGGTGTCCAGGGAATCCGCATTGGCGCAGTTGGAGCCGCCGGCAACGACGTCGCGGCCGACCCTGATGCACCTGACAGATGGGTGGCCGGACAATCTGAGGGGCACTCTCCAGGGTCCGATGTCCGGAAAGCGGCCGTCCAGGTAGGTATAGGAACCATCTCCCGGCTTGCAGCGTGAGGCCGTGGTGAAGCCGCCCCGTACACTGATGCCATTGACACTGTTGCCAGTGAATTAACCCTCCATGATTTCCCACGTCGAGAACTGGGTCGAATAGCCACGCCTGGAGTCAGAGCCTGTGCGGGTGCGCTCTGCACCCGCACTTCGTTTTGCGGACCGTCGGTTTGCGCTGGCCAGGCTTGAGCTGCGGCGCGGCCACGCGATGTCAAATGGGCAGGTTGGGGACCCGGCTATGTACCGCTTTCGTCCGACCGGCTGCGGGACCTCGCGGCGGTGTTGCCGGAAATGGAATAGCGGGAGGGTCACTCCCGCTATAATGGTCCCGTCTAGGGGATTTCCACTCAGTTAATCAGTCCGTGTCCGGGCTGTGGACACTTCACACCTTCCTTGCAACCCCCCACCTCGTTCACCTGGTTAGACGCAAGAAGCGATTCCGCGATGCGCAACCCGGCCATCGGCCGAGGACCAGAAGCCGGGAACCGGCAATCACAAACCGGCTGCTCGCGGCCGGACGTGTCAAATGGGCGGGTGGACAGTCTCCAGCCTTCGGCTGGCTCGGGCTTGAGCTTGGTGCTTGCGCTGTGACGAAATCACTACCACCTGCACGCGCTTCGGATTGAGAAAAGGAATGTGTCCCCGAACCTCCCGGTTCATTTAAATGAACCGCGGGTCAGAAGTTCGGGGGTCTGGTGTCAGGAACCAGGGAATTGAGATCAGGAACCAGGGACCGGGAACCAGGAACCAAGAACCAGGAACTCGCGCCAAGGGCGCGTGGCGGGTCAAATGGCCGGGCGGACAGTCTTCAGCCTTCGGCTGGCTTGGGCTTGAGCTTGGTGCTTGCGCTGTGACGGAGTCACCACGACAGGCTTCGAATTCATGAGAACTGCGAAAGTGTCTCTCCTCGTCCGGAGGAGTCTGGGCTAGCGGTAGACTTCGCGGCGATGCCGAATGCGCATCACCCGGACTTCGTGAGCGCGGTCATCTATTTCATAGACGATACGGTAGTCGCCGACCCGCATGTGCCAGTCCCGGTCTGAACCGGTGAGCTTCCGGCAACCGTGCGGCCGCGGGTTATCGGCCAGCGACCGTAGCGCCTGCACTACACGTGGAAACATAGAAGAGTCGAGCCGCCGCAGGCTGCGTTCAGCGGCGGCTTCGAGGAGAACGGCGTACACGGGTTGAGGGCGAGGTGTCGCGGACGACGAAATCCGAGTTGTCCGATGGCGGGCATTGGGCCAGTACGTCGGTCAGGCTGCGGAATCGCAGAGGATGCTCACGCATGCGCTTCAGCGCACGCAGGTCATCAAGGTCTTCGGCTCGCTCCAGCAGCTCCTCGTATTCGGCGATATCGAGAATCACGGCCGCCGGTTTGCCGTCGCGATAGACGAACTCTCGCTCTCGTGTTGCCACGCCCAATTGTCGCCCAATTGCCGAGCGGAGTCAAGCCCGCCGCCACCGGCGGTCGGGCGTTGCCGGTCTGAGTCCGGCTTTGGGCGCGGGAACGACAAGCGAAGAACGATGGACGATGAACTCGCGGCCCCTGGCCGCGTGGGCTTGTGGTTTGAGGCTCGCGGGCTACGCCTGCGTCAATCGGCAATCAGAGTCTGCAGACTGCCGCCCCAAAGACTCGCGGTTCATTATAGTGAACCGCGTAGGATGGCATTCTTACACAGGGGAAACCAACAAGTGCGACGGACTTATGAATGGAACCGGAAGGGCCGGAGGCTGCCAGCCGTAGGCCGTTAGCTGTTAGCCGTAAGCTGTCGGCCGGCCGAGGTCTGCCGGCTCCCAACCCTGACTGCTGCCTACTGCCTACTGACTACTGCCTGCAGAGCACATTGACAGGATTCGGATTCATAAGAATAGGTGGGGGTGTCCCGCTTTTCCCATCGCCGCCATCACCGGATAGGGCGACGGCCCCTGATTGGCGCCCGCTTGCCTGTGTACCGCTTGCCGACCCGACGCCCCGCGGTGCCTGGCTTTGCGGCGCGAGTCGACCACCGTCCGATCTCGGCCATTATTGCGGGATCATTGCTGTTGGCGATAACCATGGGTAGCAGGTATCTGCGTTGGGCAGCGGCGTCGGGTGAGGGTTTGACTGTGCCTCGCAACTCGGCAGCCGTGGCGTTCTG
>JAFGRF010000250.1 GCA_016935295.1 Caldifarciminota bacterium
AAGCTTTGAGGAAGATAGTCATCGCCCGCTAGAGAACAGGGCCAGGTAATAGCTTGTGAGTGTCTGCCCTCGGTCCGCGGACCGGAAGGCGATGCCTTTGTCGCGACGTGCGACCGGTACGGCGAGCCCGTCAGGATTATCGGCCGGCACTGCTGCACCGGACCGGCCTTGCGACCAGTCCGATACGGCGCCCGCTTGACATCCGGAGCGGCGCGGTTAACATGTCAGCGAATGAGGCGGCCCGCGGCCAATGCCAATCGGTAGGCGGTTCGACACGCGACGCTAGGGTTCCCGATTCGTCGGCCGGGGCCTGAGCAGACCTCATGCGGCAAATGGCGCCCTACCAGGGAGGCGAGATGTACGTGAAGACTCCGAATCGTACGCACTCGGGAGGCAACCAGCCTCACATAGTCATACCCTACAACTACGCGGACCATGAATTCGCCGGCAGGCTGACCGCGGCGCTACGCCACGACCGAATCGCCGTCTGGATTGACGACATCGACATGTCGGCGGGCGCGATTCTCGTCAATCGGATTCAGCATGCCGCCCGGCCGGTCGACTGCGTCATCCCGGTCATATCTACCGCCTCGGCAATGTCAAACTGGGTCCAGCACGAACTGCAGACGATCATGGCACGGAGCTTCTGCGGGCGGCGCGTGCGCGTTCTGCCCGCAAGAGTGGACGACTGCGCGTTGCCGGGCTTCCTCATGTCCCTGCCGTACTCCGACTTCCACCGCAACGGATGGAGCGTGGCCTACGACGACCTCATCGTCGCCGTCTCGCGGCGCACCGGCCCGGCACCGACTGAGCCCCCGCGCGCGACCTTTCGGATGGAACGACCCGCGCGTCTGACCTAGTCGGCCGGTTGCAGCAGCGGCAGCACGGACGCCGGGCACGGACCGGGCCGCCGGAGCTGCAGGAGTAGTGACAGCGCAGGGGCGCACACGTGTGCGCCCCTGCGTGGCTTGCGGGCACTGAGCCCGCGATGTTCAGCTATCTTACTACCAACTTGACCGTTCGCGCTGCTGCACTCGGACCGGTGTCAAGCCGCAGCAGGTATATGCCGGCGGCGAGACCACGGGAGTCAAGCGTTGCAGCATGCTGGCCCGACTCCTGCAAGCCGTTCCGGACAACCCGGACCAGCCGTCCCGCAGCGTCGTAGAGCTCAAGTCGCACGCGTCCGGCCACGGGCAGGGAGTATTGGAGCCGGGCCTGACCGACAAACGGGTTCGGCGTTGCGGCAAGCTGGAGCCGCGGCAGCGAGGTCTCCCGCGCCTCGGTCCCGGTTTCGATTGAGCCGAAGCTCAAGCGGAAATCGGCGTGGTAGCGCCAGAATTCGTTGGTCTTGTTCCCGCGCAGCGCGTAGATCTTGCCCGCGCCGTAGCAGAGATCGGCGCCTCTATAGGGCAGCCTGCCCCGCGGTGGTGTCGGGAAGCTGTCCACTGCCGGCTCGATCCAGGTGTCTTGCGATGGGTCGTAGACCCAGAACTCACCGCCCTTGTGGCCCTTCAACGCGTAGAGGAGGTTGTACCGGGTATCGAACGCCGCAGACGCGCCCTTGTTTATCTTCCGATGTCGGTACGAGTACAAGGAGTAGCGGAGATCCTTGATCGGGAACCAGGAATCGCCGGCAACGGAGTAACCGTAGCACTCAAGCGTACCGCCCTTGAGAAGATAGATGATACCCTCGCCATCGTAGGCCATCGCTGTGCCGGCCTTGGGCTTCCTCCGCCCGCTCGGGCCGGCCGGGACCTGGCTCATCGGCTGCCAGGTATTGGTCGCAACGTCGTAGCGATTGAACTCGTAGGTATAGCCCTTGTTGCCGTATAGCGCATCCATCTGCGGCACGTAGACAAGGTCTGAGCCGGACTTCAGCTTCTTGCCACCGCCGACCGGGTAGTCCGGCAGCTGAGTCCAGCTTCGGGCGGCGACCGAGAACTTCCAGAACTCACGGCAGTTGTTGCCTTTGAACCCGTAGACGTTGCCCCAGGCATCGCCGACGAGCGCGGCCCCGTACTTCACTCTCTTCCTGCCGTAGGCGCCGCCGTAGGGGATCGACACGCTCTGATACCAGGTGTCACCCCAGTTGATGTTGTACATGTAGAACTCATCCGTGTTGTTGCCCTTGAAGGCGAACACAAGCGAGTCGGACACAAACCCGAGGGACCCGCCCATATACACAGTCCTGCGCCGCGGGCCATCCGGCAGGTCGGCCAGTCGCTCCCAGGCGTTCACACCCGTAACCGGAGCGTAAACCGTGTCATTCGACAGCTCCTTGTCCACTTCGAGCATGGTATAGGACCTGATCTCGTGTGTGCCGAGCGCGGCCTGCTCCACCATCCAGGGCGAGAACGTGACTTCGACCGAGTCGCGCGCCGGTATTGATTCCACTGCCTGGGCGTCGAAGTAGAACCCGCCGATCTCGCAACGCACGGCGAAGGACCGCGACGTGGTCGAGCTGTAGTTGCGCACCCAGACCCGGGGCGTGACGGTGGCGCCCAGCCGGAAGCTGTCTTCCGGCAGAGCGACCCGGAACGCGCCGACATCGTCCTCGGTATATTTCACAGTGCAGTAATTCTCGTCCGGCCCGGCGAAGTCGAAACCGGCGACGTAGTAGTCGCCGAGTTCGTCCATCACGATGCCGAACGGCCCGTCGTCCTCGCCGAGGGTCTGGTGGCTTGCGTTCCATATCTTGTTGCCGTCGGCGTTGTACTTGATGGTCATCCAGTCGATGTCGCCCTGGTAGACGTAGGTCCAGCCGGTGACAAGCACGTTTCCCCGGTCGTCCACCACCAGAGCCGTCAAGCTGTCGTCGTCCTCGACCCCGGCGTCGTATGTCTGGAACCAGGGATTGGTGTTGTCCTGGTTGATCCGGAAAGTGAGAAAATCGTACATGTCGTCGATTGCGTCGAGCACGATGCCGCCCACGTATACGTTGTAGCTCTTGTCCACGGCCACTTCTGCGCCGCCGTCCGTACCCAGCCAGCCCGCGTCGAAGCGATTCACCCAGATCGCCGTGCCGGCCGAGTTGTACTTGATGGTCGTCGCATCGTACCACGTCCCCTGCTCGCCGGCCCGGCCGGTCACGTAGACGTACTGCGAGTCGTCCTGAGTGATGCCATACGCATAGTCGGCCTTGGGCGCGATTGCGGTGCCGTCGTACCGGCGCTCCCACACGGAGTTGCCGTCCAGAGTGTCGAGCCTGACGGTCAGGTAGTCATACTGCGGGGTTGCGCCCCCCCAGGAGTAGCCGGTCACGTAGAGGTAGCCGGCGTCACTCAGCATCATCGCCGTTGGGTAGTCCTGCCAATCACCGCTGCCGTTGAGACGGGATACCCAACGCCGGCCGCCGTCGGCATCGTAGTGAATGGTCAGGTAGTCTTCGTTGCTGTTGCCCGCTCCGGCGTTGCTGTAGCCGGTCACGAAACAGCCGCCCTGCCGGTCCGCCACCACCACGCCTGCAACATCGACGCCGCCGTTGTCGTAAGTCCTGGCCCAGAGTTCGGTGCCGTCGCTTCCGTACTTGATGACCACGAAATCGGTGTCGGTCGCGGCCGAATAGGTTCTGCCGGCAACAAACACGTTGCCAACGTCGTCCACGGCAATGGACCACGCTTCATCGCGCGAGCCGTCCGCACCGGACCAGCGCCTGGCCCACACCTCTCCTGCATCGTTCTGCCGGATCTTGATTGTATATATGTCGCGACTGAAGTCGGTCCCGACGCTGAACCCGGTCACGACTACGGTCGTGTCAGGCGACTTGGCGATCGCGGTCGCCTCGTTCTGATTGCCGTATCCGCCGTAATGATGAACCCAGACTTCGGTCTGGCCGAACGCCACGCCCACGGCGAGCGCCAACGCCACACCGTAGATTACGATTCTTGCAGGAACTACAGGTCTAAACTTCACAGTGACCTCCTTTGCGGGAGTTCAAGCCCACTACATCTGGTTGATTGTCCCTGAAGGTAACCTGCACTCCCGGTGCGGGTGCCGATAGAACGCAAGCCGGCAGCTAACCTGGCCGGCCGTTCGGACACCTGACCACACTCGGCCGTACGGTTGCCCCAGCGACTACAAGTCATTATAGACCATGCTGTCATATAGTCAACCCGGTATATTATCTCAGACACATTATTGAAAGCAATACTGCGCACCAGCCGTGCCCGACTTTACACGACTGATTCATGCTCCTAGACTACTTGCCGGTGAAACCGAATCGGCATTCCGTGCCCAAGGCTGCGACGCGGGCGTGGCCGCTGCTCGCCGTTCTTGTGCTCGGTCTGGGACTGCGCATCAGCAACCTTGCCGACATCTCTGATTCCCCGTTCTTCACGCGACCCGTTATTGACGGCCAGGTCTATGACTCGTGGGCCATGTCCATCACTGAAAGCAGAGCTCCAGCGCAGCCCTTCTACCAGGACCCGCTCTACCCCTACTTCCTTGCTCTGATCTACTCGGTGTTCGGCCACAGCTACTGGGCGGTATATATTGTCCAACT
>JAFGRF010000251.1 GCA_016935295.1 Caldifarciminota bacterium
CAAGTCCGCCGCGTGCCGGACCAGTCCGGCAGTTCGGCTCGGGGCACATCCAATTTCCAGGGGATGCCCGGCAGGCGAGGCAGGAGATAAGTTGCTGTCTCAGCTGACTTTAGGCGACAAGGCTTCTTCTCGTTGAGAAGCACTCCAAGGATTTGCTTGACATGGACAGCGGGATTTGGAGCATATCACAATGAGAAGATGGGCCGTAGGCCTGTTTCTGCTTATGTCGGCCTGTTTCCTGCCCAGGGCGCAGACCACGAGCAGCATTGTCCGGGCGGGAGTCAGCCCGCCGGACTTCATATTCGCCCAGCGGCATGACAGCTCTGGTACTCCCCGAGCGCGCTATCTGGGGCGCTTCAAGGTCACCTACTACTGGGCGGTCGATGAAACCGAGTATCCAACTAGCCGGTCCTCACCGATCTACCTTGCCGACGGCCAGCTGCTCGGCCGGTTCTCTTCTGCCTTTGTGAAGGCCTTCAGGGTGGAGGCCGCAGCCTGTTTGAGGGACGGCCGGCGCATCAGCTACCTGAAGCGCGCAAACCGGGCCCAGGTCGTAGACCAGTTCCTCGGCTATGGTGGGCACAGGCTTACCGAGCTCCGGTCCATTGCGGTGGACCCGCGGCTGATACCCCTCGGTTCCATCGTCTACATACCGCAGGCCGAGAACGTATCGGTCGACGGTCAGACGCTGGGTGGAGTCTTCTATGCCCATGACATCGGCAGTGCCATCAAGGGCAAGCACATAGACATTTTTGTCGGTCGGAAGCAGTATATGGACGCCTTCGCCTCAGCGGGAATGGGGAGTGCGAGTGGCGTCGATGTCTACATCCTCGAATAGCCAGATCGGGATTGAGCCACGGGTTGCCTGGACCAGGGCTCGGTCCAGTCTCTCCCGCCACCACTCCCGGTAGAGTTCCGCCAGGGTGACGACCTTGACCCGGCGCCGGTGCATCCAGTCCATCAGGGAGGCGAAGTCGTCTACCGACCATTCGGTGAAAACCCGGGGCGAAGGCACGATGCGGTGCAGCAGGATGACGGTTGTCTTGTTCCGGCGTATGTGGTTCATTATGTCCGGCAGCCGGGCCTGAATCCTCAGTTCCACTTCCGGAATCCTGTACGGATCCACCCACAGGTTTGGCGTACCAGGTCCGACCTTCCGGGCCAGTTTGTACCCGGCGCGGCGGACAATCTCGCGTACCCGGCCGTCCATGTATCCATAGGGGTAGACGAACGTGATTACCTCGGTGCCGAAGAGCGACTCGAGCGTGTGTTTGGAATCGGCTACCTCATGCCACACCCGTTCGTTGCTGTGTTGGGTGAGCCGGACGTGGGTTACGGAGTGACTGGCGATTTCGATGCCGCAGGAGTCCATCATCTCCCGGATTTCGCTTTCGTTCAGGAAGCGGTTAGAGGGGCCGTACGACGGTCTCCCCGTGGTTATGCAGCCGGAGATCAGCGCCAGAGTCATGGTCATGCGGTAGCGCTTGAGCAGCGGGTATACGTTTTCGTAGATTGAGTGGTAGCCGTCGTCCGCCGACAGAACGACGGCGTGGTCCGAGAGGTCAAGGGTCTCGAGCGCGGGCTTGACCGGCGGGGCCGACCGTGTCAGCTGGAGGGGCAGGAGCAGCAGCACGAAGGGAAGCACTCAGGAAACATGATAGATGAAGCTGCCTCAGTTGACAAGGGGTGCCGGTTTGGCAAACTGCTAGTGGATAGTCCGTACGACGAGCCATAGGCCATGAGGATTGTTCTTGCCCAGCTCAACCCGGTCGTTGGTGACGTGCCGGGCAATCTGCGCCGTGTTCGGCAGGCACTGGAGCGGGCTCGCGAGTTGAAGCCCGACCTCGTCGTCTTCTCCGAACTGATCCTGACAGGCTACCCGCCACGCGACTTGCTTGCTCGCGGCTGGTTGATCGACCGCGTGGAGGCCGGGCTGGCCGAGGTCAGGCGGATTTCCGCCCGGTACCCGGAGATCGGCCTAGTCGTGGGTGCTCCGGTCCGTTCTCCGAGCGGTCTGGGGAAAGGACTGCTAAACGCCTCCATTCTGCTGGAAGGGGGCAGGGAGCGATTGCGGCAGGCAAAGTGTCTGCTTCCGACCTACGACGTTTTTGATGAGACCCGGTACTTCGACCCGGCGGACCGAGTGCGGGTGGTAGAATTCAGGGGCGAGAGAATCGGGATGTCGATATGTGAGGACGCGTGGAACTCGCCGGAGATGTGGGAGAGAGCGTTGTACGACCGGGACCCGGTGGCCGAATTGGCATCGGCCGGTGCGACAGTTCTCATCAACATTTCGGCCTCGCCATTCTCAGTCGGCAAGGAGGCCGTGCGCAAGCGGCTGGTCGCGGGTCACGCATCTCGCCATGGCCTGCCGTTCGTATTCGTCAATCAGGTCGGAGGTAATGACGACCTGGTATTCGACGGCAGGAGCATGGCGTTTGACCGGCAGGGCCGGCCCCAACTGGTGCTCAGGCCGTTCCGGGAAGAACTCGCGGTGGTTGAAACTAGCTCCCAAGGGACGGAGAGCAACTACGTCGAGGTCGAACCGGTCGAGTCAATCCACGATGCGGTCGTACTGGGGGTACGCGACTACGTGTTCAAATGCGGGTTCAAGAAGGCCGTGCTGGGACTCTCCGGCGGCATCGACTCGGCGGTGGTGTGCTGCCTGGCGGTGTCAGCCCTTGGCTCGGAGAACGTACTCGGCATCACAATGCCGTCCGAGTACTCCTCTCGCGGCAGCGTCGAGGATTCTCGCCGGCTGGCAGAGAACTTGGGCATAGAGCTACGCGAGATCGGCATCAGTGAGGCATACCACGCGTACCTCTCGCTGCTTCAGAGCGGATTCGCTGGGTTGAAGCCGGACAAGACCGAGGAAAATCTGCAGGCGCGGGTCCGCGGCAACATCCTGATGGCCATTTCCAACAAACTCGGGCATCTCGTGCTGGCGACCGGCAACAAGAGCGAGCTTGCGGTCGGCTTCTGCACCTTGTACGGCGACATGAGCGGCGGCCTGTGCGTGCTGGCGGACGTGCCCAAGACCACGGTCTACGCTTTGGCGGGCTACATCAACCGCCGGCGCGAGGTCATCCCGGATTCCATCATTCGGAAACCGCCATCAGCCGAACTGCGGCCAGACCAGACTGACCAAGATACCCTTCCTCCGTATGACGTGCTTGATGCCGTCATCGCCGGCTATGTTGATGAAGGTCTGTCGGCGGATCAGATTGTTGCATCTGGAATTGACCGCAGGACAGTAGAGTGGGTCATCCAGGCCGTGAACCGAAACGAGTACAAGCGGCGTCAGGCAGCACCTGGCCTCAAAGTTACGAGTCGGGCGTTCGGGACAGGCTGGCGCATGCCGATTGCAGCGCGATACTGAGCGGCAGGGGCTAGGGACTAGGGACCAGGTGTCAGGGAACTGCGGAGTTCCCTGGTTGCTTTAAGGTCCGGCCGTAGTCGATACGCCCGTTCGGCTAGGACGCTGGCCGCAGCCGAATCTCCCCTCGCGGCATGCAGAACCGCCAGATTGTACAGCGCCGGCACGTAGGTTGAGTCAAGCCGCAGGGCCAACTCGTATGACCCGATGGCGCGTCCCGAGTCGCCGGCCGCTACAAGCAGACTGCCGAGGCGGTTGAAGTTGGCGGCCGACGGCTGACTGGTGGTCACTTCCTCTAGCAGGGCAACCGCGCTATCGTACTGACCACGTAGCTTCAGTTGGTCGGCCAGCAGTACCCGCGCTGACTGCAGTGTGCTGTCCAGTTCCAGGGCGCGGCGAAGTTCTGTCTCGATCTCGGCTGCCCGCCCTGCCGCGGCCAGCGCACTGGCGCGGTTGAGACGGAGCGGGGCTGAGCCGGGATGGATGGAGATGGCGCGGTCGAGTGTCACTAGGGCGCTGTCAGGCTGACCTGCAGCGATGAAAGCCAATCCCAGGTCATTGAGTGCGGTTGCCGAGTTCGGTTCCAGCTCATTGGCGAGACGCAGGTGGTGAATCGCATTGCGGTGGTCGCCCCTCCGGCTCAGCAGAATGCCGGCGTGTACATAGGCATGGACGTAGCCCTGGTCAAGCCGGAGTGCGCGATTGTAGAGTGCGAGCGCGGAATCCGGATGCTGTTCGGCGATGGCGTCGGCCAGGTTGGCATAGGCGCTGGGGGCTGTCGGTGCCTCGCCGACCATTGCCGTGAACAGGGTTTCGTTGCTCCGCCAGACCCGTGAGCGGACCATCGTGTCGCTGCTCCACAGCACTGCGACCAGGGCGAGTCCGATCCCCACGACCCGGCGTGCCGCGACCCGGAATGTGAGCAGGCGTGAGAGCACGGTCAGAAGGACCATGACAATGCCGGCCGATGGCAGGCAGACCAGCCGTTCCGCGGCCAGTGGGCCGATTGGCACGATGTTCGCGACCGGCAGCAGGAAGAGGATTGTCCAAACGTAGCCCCAGAGCGTTGCCGCGAAACGGCGTTTGAGCGCGAGCAGAGGGACTGAGACGATGAAAAGCAGGGCGAAAATGATGTTCTGGGTCGGGACAGCGAACGCAGCGCTGGCCGGGTACTTGGCGTGGTGGTCAAGAGGCCAGAAGAACATCCCGATATAGAGCCCGATTGTATTGGCGACGGCCGCGAGCCGGGAACCGAACCCGATGCCGTGTCCAAACGGGACTGGGTCCGGGATCACAGCGGCGCGGAATAAGAAGTAGCCGCCAACGACTACCAGGGTTGCAGCCACCAAGTACCAGTAGCGCCGGTCATACCTGACGCCGACCAGCAGCGGCGCCAGCGCGACGAGCAGTGGGAACAGGACTGCGGTTTCCTTGCTCAGCAGGGCGCAGACGAGCGCGGCCAGGACCACAGACCACCACCAACGGTTGTGCTTGCGGAATGACCGGAGCAGAGCAAAGGCCGCAATACCGGTGAAGAGGGTCAGCATGATGTCGGTCCGTCCGGATACGAATGCGACAGACTCCACGTGCGAGGAATGGGCGGCAAAGAGCAGGCCGCCGAGCAAGGCCCAGACCCCGGAGTGGAGCAGCTCCCACAGGACCAGGGTGACTGCGGCCGCAGCCAGCGCGTAGAGGAGCAGGTTGAC
>JAFGRF010000252.1 GCA_016935295.1 Caldifarciminota bacterium
CGCCTTTGCCCAGAAACTCGGGCGTCTGACCCGGAAACACGGTGGTAAGACTCTACAGATGGCCGCATCCGACCTCATCGACCTCTACGAAGCGAAGCAGCTCGACGCCGAGGTCCTCGCCAGGATCCGCACCGACGTCTTCGACAGCCCCGTGCCCAAGCCGTAGCCACGGGCGTCAGGCCAACTTCTCCCGGCGCTACGTGCTTGACCAACGGCGGCTCGGGCTTAAGATTCTGACTCGTGCAGATGCACATTGGAGGCGTGGTATTGCAGCAAACGTAACAGCCAAGGCAGAGAAGAGCCAGGAGCGGTTCTACGACGCGCTCCGGGACCTGTTCGTCGGCGCGGCGGTTGAGGGGCAGACGACGTTCATCGTTGATTCGTACATCGTTCTTCGTCTGCCGGACGGATGATGGCGGCATTCAGGACTTCCCCGTGTGAAACGATGAACGAAGAACGAATCTGCCGAACCCACGAAGGTGAATGATGGCGACGTTCAAGTCCTTTGAAGAGATCGAAGCCTGGCAGCAAGCGCGGATTCTCGCAAAGCAGGTCTGTGATGCCGTCTCACTCCCGAGGAGAAGGCCGAGGTGGTCACAAATTGTGACCACCTATCGCCTGCCCCTGACAGCATTTGACATGCTCCGTCCTTCTCCTAGCATCGTCGCGTGATCAACCAGAACCCGCCGGTTCCACAACGGTACATCGAACAGGCAATCCTGCTGATCCGCGGCCACCGAGTCATGCTCAGCCCCGACCTGGCCGCACTCTACGGAGTGGAACCGAGGGCCGTCGTGCAGGCGGTGAAACGGAATCTCGCGCGGTTTCCGGATGACTTCGTGTTTCAACTGACCCTGGACGAGTGGCGGATCTTGAAATCACAATCTGTGATTTCAAGTTGGGGCGGCGCGAGGGCAACGCCGTACGCCTTTACCGAGCAGGGCGTGGCGATGCTCTCAAGCGTCCTGCGCAGCAAACGGGCGGTGCAGGTCAACGTTGAGATAATGCGGACATTCGTACGCCTACGGCGCATCCTGGCAGAGAACGCCGGCCTCGCCCGTCGGTTGGACGAACTGGAGAAGAAGTACGACGTCCAGTTCAAAGTCGTCTTCGACGCTATCCGCAAGCTCATGCAGCCAGCCGCGCCTGAGCCAAAGAAGCGCCGCATCGGATTTGGGCCGGACGACAACCGAGCCGGCTCCGGTTCCGACTTCATCGCGCGGGACAAGTCTTCCCGCCCAAGGAGCCGCAAACGGTGAGCGAACGTCCGGCAATAGAATCGACACCTTCAGACTTGACGGAGGCCGGAAATAAGGGAAGTGTCCCTCTTTTCCCCCTCTTTTCCCCTCTTTTCCCAAGTCACGCAGGTTCGCGCCGTTGGAGGGCATCGGCGCGTGCGTGATGCTGTAGACGATACTGTAAGTGATGCTGTAAGTGATACTGTAAAAGCCCGACTGGTGACCGAATTGCTCCACGTCGTGGAGCACGGTGCCACCACAATCGCGGACGTGATGCGTCTCGGGTCAACATCGCGGGCGACCGCAAAACGCGACCTGCACCTTCTGAAACAGACAGGACTTCTCCAATTCAGCGGCCCGCCCAAGACCGGCACCTATGTCCTTACCGACAAGGGCAAAGCCCTGCTGAAGGAGCTGAACCGATGAGCCTAACCGCAACCACTTCTCGGCTTCCTCCGTCCTCCTTCCTCCATCTTCACTCCTCCATTTTACCTCCTTCCTCTTCCTTCTTCCATCCTCAGTCCTTTTCTCGGCCCGCGCCCCGCCGCAAGCGTATTGCCTTGCCTGTCCGCAACCAAGCGCCGCTGCCGCTTGACTCTGCTGGATAGTCGGGCTATATTGACTTGATACAAGAAGGTGTAACCATGAATACAGTCGAAGAGACAGTCAGACTGATGAAGGATCTCCCGGACGAGCTCCAGGCTGAGGTGCGCGATTTCGTGAAGTCCCTGGGGGCAAGCCGTGATGGCAAGGCCGTTGAGCAAGACCGAGACTGGATGAACCTCTCGCTGTCCGGCGCCATGCGGGGGATGGAGAACGAAGAAACTCCAACCTACTCAGCGTCCGACCTGAAGGAGGTTTTCTCGTAGTGCGGCCCGGCCAGGTCGTGCTCTTTCGGTTTCCCCAGACTGACCTGGAGTCAGGCAAGCTGCGCCCGGCCTTGGTCATCGGGAAGCTACCGGGCAGATTCGGCGATTGGCTCATCAGCATGGTGTCCTCGCAAGTTCACCTCCAAGTCCCCGGGTTCGATGAAGTGATCCGAGAAGGTGACGCTGACTATTCGGCGAGTGGACTCAAGGTAGCAAGCCTGGTTCGCGTTGGCCGACTGGCGGTCGCGGAAGAGCGCGTGTTTGTCGGGGCCATCGGCCAGATCACGCCGGATAGACTGCAACGCATCAAACACCGATTGGCAGAGTGGCTGATGAGTTGAGATTCCGCCTTCCCTCCTCGGTCCTCATTCCTCCATCCTATTCCTCATTCCTCTATCTTCATTCCTCTTCCTCCCGTCCTCAGTCCTTTTCTCGACCCGCGCCCCGCCGCAAGCGTATTGCCTCGCCTGTCCGCGACCCCGCCCGAAATGCGTAGGGCGTCCGCTGAACTCTCAACTCTGGCTGGGGGAAAGCGGAGCGCCGAGCTTGACTCTGTTACCTTATAGGGTAGCATGATGCTGAGCCGTGAGGCGTTGCGTTCCGGGCGGAGGTGCACCGTCTTTGCGCTCGTTGTGGACCGCGGGTGCGAGGTCACGGACTATCTAATGGGGTTGCCGGAGGACGTGCGCTCAAAGATGGAGACAGTCATCAGAGTGCTGGCCGACGAGGGCTTCGTCCCGAACCAGCAGACGTTCAGGCGGCTGGACGCGGGGGTGTATGAACTGAAACTGCGAAACCCTCCGGTCAGGTTGTTCTGCTTCAAGGATGGCCGGAACTGGGTATGCACGCACGGGCACACGAAGCCGGGGCCGCATGAACTGCGAACGCACGTCGCCAAAGTCAAGTCGCTGAGGAAACGGTGGCTGGAGGAGTATCTATGAGTATTAGTAGCATCGAACGATATCGAGAGTGGGCACAGAAGATAGAGAAAGATCCGCTGTTCACCGCGGAACTGATGAAGCTCGAATTCGCCGACGACCTAGTTCGGCTGCTTGAGGCCCGTGGTCTCAAGCGAACCGAACTGGCCGAGAGGCTGGGCACGAATCGTGGCTACGTGACGCGCGTGCTCAACACGGAGTACAACCTGTCGGTCGAGACGATGGCGAAGATCGCCCTGGCGCTTGACGCCCGCATCTCGCTGCGGATGCACCCGCGCGAGGAAGCTGAACGCCGCCCACGTTCATCGACTCCGTCCCGCACCGTGCGCCGGCGCGAACGTGAACATGAGTTTATCGCCTCCGACAAACCGGCCCGTGTCCGCCAGAGCCGCAAGCCGTGAGCCGTCCTGCCTGCAAACTGCCAACTGCAAACTGGCCACTAGCCACTGCGTGCGCTTGACAAGCGTCTACGTTGAACTAGGATGCGGCCTATGTCAGCACAAGGTCGCCCAACCTTGACGGGTATGGAATTGACAATTATGTACCTGGAATTGCACCGAGAGCCCGGGCACTGGAAGTCCCGCACCGGGCAGGGCTGATCTCCGCGCCGACGCACAGTCGCTGGAACCGGAATGCTGTGCCGGGCGGACTGCGTCGGGTACGAAGAACGAGAAACGAGGAACCAAGAACGAGGACAAGGCATGGCGCACACCAAGACCTATTGGAAGCTGGACGGCTACCGGCACCCGCAGAAGTAGATAGTAGACAGAATGCAATACACAGGCCACCTTGTATGCTGCGTGCTGTATGCTGCATACTATCCGAAGTAGAGAGTGGACAGGATACAGCACACAGGGATTCGGTCGCTTCTGGTCGCCACCATCCCCGAGCTGCTCCAGAAGGTCGGCAACTGGCCGCCCATCTGACACGCCAAGGTCAGCCCATGGCCAGCGGCTGACAGCTTTAGGCGTGAGTGAAAGCTTCAGTTGGACAAGCCAGCCCGGCTGCCTATACTGAGGGCAGAGTGAATCCTATCCTTGAGGACATCTACCGCACCCACAAGTACGTGGCTATCGGCCTGCGAGCAGTGGCGTTGTCGCGATGAAACGGGACAAAGGCGAGCGCGCGAAGCGGGCTGTGGAAGTAGTGCCGTTGAACTATGCGCGGCTGCTGGAAGACATCAAGGAGCGGGTGCGGTCGGCGCGGGTCAGGGCCGGACTCGCGGTCAATCGTGAACTGGTGCTGCTCTACTGGCAGATCGGTCGCAGGATTCTCCAGGTTCAGGACCGAGCGGGCTGGGGCGCACGAGTCATAGACCGATTGTCCGAAGACCTTGGGCGGGCGTTCCCGGACATGCGAGGTTTTTCGACCCGGAACTTGAAGTACATGCGGGCATTCGCCGAGGCATGGCCGGACGAGGCAATTGTGCAGCAGCTTGCTGCACAAATACCATGGTTCCACAATTGCGTCCTGCTCGACCAGGTCCGCGAGCCAACCAAGCGGGAGTGGTACGTCCGAGCTACAATCGAGCATGGCTGGAGCCGGAACGTTCTAGTCCACCAGATAGAGAGCGACCTGTATGGACGCAAAGGCAAGGCACTGACGAACTTCGAACAGACCCTGCCGGCGCCGCAGTCCGAGCTGGCCGGGCAGGTGTTGAAGGACCCATACAACCTCGATTTCCTTGGGCTGAGCGAGGACGTTGCCGAACGTGAGCTGGAACGAAGCCTGCTTGCGCATCTGGAACGGTTTTTGCTCGAACTGGGCGTCGGGTTCGCCTTCGTGGGACGGCAGTATCATCTTGCGGTCGGCGGGCAGGATTACTACATCGACCTGCTGTTCTACCATCTGCGACTGCACCGCTACGTGGTGATTGAGCTGAAGACCGAGGAGTTCAAGCCCGAGTTCGTCGGCAAGATGGGGTTCTATCTTGCTGCGGTAGACGATAACCTGCGTCAGAAGCCGGACGAGCCGTCGGTAGGCATCATTCTCTGCAAGTCCCGCAAACAGGTCGTTGTAGAATATGCTCTGCGCTACGCCGACAAGCCGATGGGCGTGGCAACCTACCGTCTCGCGCCGCAGCCACTACGCAAGGAGCTTCCGACGCCGGAGATGCTGCGCAAGGCGCTGACCGAGGTGAAGGATGGCTCACCTGCCGTGTAGCCCATCAGTTCAGCACTGATACTCCGGCTCCAGAGCCGCCGCGGAAGCCACCGGTCAAGAAGCAGCGGCCGCTGGTGGACAAACGGCGGCTGCGGTCTATACTGAGGCCAAGTGAACCAGGTTCTGGAAGACATCTACCGTACTGGCAAGTGTGTGGACCTTGCGGGCAAGGAGCGGAAGGTCACGGGCGCGGTGCCGCGCGAGGACGCG
>JAFGRF010000028.1 GCA_016935295.1 Caldifarciminota bacterium
ACAGTCACCGGCTATCTTGGACTCGACCATGAGAGAACGGCACAAGACCGGCTGTGGAGGCGCTCCGGCTTGATGCTCACGGGTGCCATCTCGCTTGTCGTCGGCGCCGCATTCGGCTCCATCCCGTTCGGCTTCTTCGCGGGCAGGTTCAGAAGGATCGACATCCGCCGACACGGCTCCGGCAACATCGGCTTCACCAACGTCCAGCGTACCATCGGCTGGGCCTGGGCCGTGCCGGTCCTGCTGCTGGATGTCGCGAAAGGGCTGGTGCCGACCGCACTCGCCCATGACTTCGGCCTGATTCCACCGCTGGTTGGAATCGGCGCAATCCTCGGCCACGTCTTCTGCCCGTGGCTCGGATTCAACGGCGGCAAGGGCGTAGCGACAACCATCGGGGTCGCCGCTTTCCTCTGCCCACGCAGCCTCTTTGTCGCGCTCGGCGTCTTCGTCCTCGCAGTTCTCGTGACTGGCTTCATCTCGGCATCGTCCTTGGCATTGACGGTCGCGCTACCTCTGCTGACAGGGCTCTTCTACAGAGGAAACACAGCCCTGCTGGTGTTCTCCGTCGGAGTGGCAATAGTCATCGTTGTACGGCATGTGGCAAACATCAAGCGCCTCGCCGCAGGAACTGAACCGCACCTCGGCCTCTGGCTCAAGCTGTTCAAGAAGACATGAAGATAGCGTTTGTCGGAGCCGGACGCTGGGCGCTCGCGCTCGGAATCCGATTGACCGCGAACGGCCACGAGGTCTCGCTCTGGGAGTACAGCCAGGCCAGCATCGACCGGCTGACCTCGGCCCGACGCCACCCTGACCTGCCCGAGAGCGTCACGATTCCTGAGGCCGTCGCGGTGACGAACGACCTTGGCAAGGCTGTCGCAGGCGCGGAGACGATCGTGTTCGCAGTACCCTCCGACTCCCTCGCGATGGTAGTCCAACAGGTCAAGGGTCTCAAGCCGAAACCTCAAACGCTGGTCACTGTCACCAAGGGCATTGAGCCGAAGACACTGAAGCGGCTGTCAGTCACAATCAACGATGCCATGCCCGAGCTGCCGGTGGTCGTGCTGGCCGGGCCCGGAATCCCATACGATGTCGCCCTGGGCGACCCGACTTCGCTGGTGGCGGCATCCGGCGACGACAATGCCGCCAAGGCCGTCCGGGAAGAATTCACCGGCGGCCACCTGCGGGTCTACTCCCACGGTGACGTCGTAGGAGTAGAACTGGGAGCTGCGCTGAAGAACGTCATTGCCATCGCTGCGGGCGTCGCCGACGGCATCGGCCTCGGCATCAACGCCAAGGCAGCTCTGCTGACGCGGGGGCTGGCCGAGATCACACGGCTGGGACTCGCGTTCAATGCCAATCCGATGACGTTCGCCGGCCTGTCGGGCATGGGCGACCTGATAGTAACGGCTTTCTCCGACCACTCGCGCAACCACGCGCTCGGGCTGGCCGTAGGCCGGGGCGAAACCACTGCTGCGGCGCTGTCATCGCTGGCGGGTGTTGCCGAAGGCGCGACCACGGTGCGCTCGGCGAGAACGCTCGCGGGCAGCCAGCGGGTCGAGATGCCGATTACCGAAGAAGTCTACCGAATGCTGCACGAGGGCATCTCCCCTCGCGACAGCATGGCGCGGCTCCTGCGGCGGAGCCCACGTCAGGAGATATGGAAGTGAAAAGCGGTAAGTTCTACCTCGTCACCGAAGTCTGCCGGAGACTCGGCATCGAACCCCACATACTCCGCTACTGGGAACAGGAGTTCGAAATCAAACCCATCCGCAATTCTGCCGGTCGTCGCATCTATAACGAGGCCCAGCTCCAGCGCCTGCAGCTCATCAAACGCCTGGTCCGTGTCGAGAAACTCACCGTAGCCGGCGCCCGCCGCCAGCTTTCCAGGATGTCGGCTCAACCATCCCACGTGGCCGCCTCTCCCGACCACCGCCAAACCCTCCTCTGGCTCAGAAAAGAACTCGTCTCGATCAGCGGACTCCTGGAACCTCAGCGTCGGACATGATCCACAACGGGAATAGCTGCGCAGCCCCGGAAGACAATGCGGAACTCGAGACCCTCTATCGTTGCGACATATGTCAGAGTACGATCCTAGAACGGATCGATCCGGTGAATCGCATCTGCAGATGCGGACGCTGCGGATACGTATTCGTGAATCCGAGGCCGACGCAGAGAGAGATTGTACGGTTCTATTCACGCTCGACGCAGTATGACCCGTGGCTGGAAGAAGAGACCGGACGAAACGCGCTTTGGAATCGAAGGCTCAGAACCATCCTGAAGTACAGACAATCCGGCAGGCTGCTGGACGTCGGGACGGGTACCGGTCAGTTCTTGGCTGTCGCGCGAAGACACTTCGAGGTCCACGGAACGGAGGTCTCGAGTAGCGGGGTCAAGATCGCGCGCGACAGATACGGCCTGAGTGTATTTCAGGGCGAACTGGGAAGCACGGACTTCGGGTGCACCTTCGACGTTGTAACCCTGTTCCACGTTCTTGAGCACGTCCCGAGTCCGTCCTCAACCGTTGGCCGCTGCAGGGAACTAATGAGCGACGAAGGTATCCTCCTGATAGCAGTGCCGAACGACATCTACCGATTGCGGTCAGTGGCCCGCCAGGTGCTTGCGGGCGCTGGGATAGGACGCTATCGGTGCCCGAAGTTCCATGGGGTGAGTCGCATAGCGCTGAACGGAAGCCAGCAGGAGATTCACCTGTCTCACTTCACGCCCGCGGTTCTCCGGCACCTCTTGTCCAGGCACGGACTGAGTGTATCGGCAACCACCTTGGATCCCTACTATGTCGGAAGTTGTGCGAAGGATGAAGCAAGCGCCCGCAGGCGATACCACCTGCACCTGCTGTTCTACACGCTGGTTGGCATCAATCTCTACGACACGATGCTCGTCGTCGCCCGTCCGACGCGCACCGGCACGCCTCAATAGCCGCCGGCCAGTTGCAGCGGCTGAGTAGCTGAAGTCTTCTGCGCAACAGACTACTGAATCAGGACTTGCCTACCCCGCGCATGAACTGCAGATCGGTCCAATCCCAGAGGCGGCGCGGCGTCTTGTCGATGTCCGTGGGGACACTGTTCCAGAGGTACGTGGCCTTGTTCACGGCTCCGTTGAGGTGGATCGCCAGACTGGTCGCGGCCAGTAGGACGAACAAAGACAGCAGCCAGTTGCGACCTCGCCCGCGCTTCTCGGAAAGCCAGGCCAGGACCGGGATCATGAAGTAGACGAGAAACGGCATTACGTCCGTGAAGTACCTAGGTCCGAAACCGTGACCTCCATGCCAGTCGGGAAAACTGGATATGACGAACCAGTGCGAGATGACAATGCCTATCAAGATCAACGACAGTTGACGATCATGCCGAACCCCAAGTGACAGGACCATGCCCCAGATAGAGAAGGCCAGTACCGGGCAGAACACAAAGAGACCGCGTGAGGGACTGACCAGATTCCCGGCCAACCCTTCAAGCAGGTGCGCCGAAGCTCCAACCTTGTGTGGAGAGAAGTAGGGCGGGATTGGGGAATGGTACAGCCACAAGTTGTACCATACAAACGGAACCACCGCCAACATACTCCACGCCAGATACTGCAGAAGGTATCTGCGATGGCGAACTGCAACGTACAGAGTCAGGCCGACAATCGACAACGCGTTTGTAGGACGTATCACGAACGAATATGCCAGTGGCAGACTGGCAAACTGCGCCAGAAACGGACGCTTGCGGGCCATTAGCAGAATCAGCAGAGCCGCCGCAACCATAAGCATCGATGGGCCATGTTGCCATAACGCTCTGCTGGCCGTCGACCAAGCCGGCGTGCAGAACGCGTACACTGATGCCAGCATCACGGAGATCAACCGGCCAAGGAACTGCCGGCAGACAAGATAGACGAGCACTACAGCCAACGCCACGAACAGCGATGCAACCAGTATTTCGACCTGCCGGTGAAGGGTAGCGGCATCCACCTGCTCGGTACGCTCGTGGCGCAGTCCTCTGATCAGAGCGGCAGTTCTCGGAGATATCGACGACAGCCGCCGAAGACCAACATCGATCACGTAGACCAGCGGGGCTGCGAGAAGCGGCGTGCCAATCGGATAGCTGCTATAGATGTGCCCATCGACTATCTCGTACACATATCGGGGCCCGCTCAAGACGGCATCTCGGTACTCATCCAGGTCTGCGTTACCCTCGCGCATTATGCTCAAGCCGGTGTGAACTGACCACATCGAGTCGCACGACTGCGAGACGCGACTGACGCCGTGAACCAGCATGACGAGGAAGAAGAGCCCGAGTGGAATCCACCAACAAGGTGTGCCAACGTCAGTTGCACGCCTAGCGGAATCCACCGTATCCGGGCGGACGGCGGCCATCGTCACGGCGCCGTTCTATGGAGCCTAGGTAGCGGGTCGACCCTCATCTTACCTGTGCCTGTCGCTGCAGGAAGTTCTCAGCCGTGCTACAGCCACGCCTGCACGCGAAGCATGAACGCCAGAACACTCCAATTGTCCTGGTAGTTGCGTCTGTAGGAGCAGTCAAGCATCACTCTGAGGTGTTCAGGAATGGGACGCAGATTCAGCCCCGCGGTGAGCATCCACTCGGAACGCCGGCCCCGCGGCAAGACCAGGTCAAACCGGGCCGCCGGCTCGAATAGCCCGAGGCCCCAAGCGGCCTGCAGATACGCGGCGTTGTTGCGCCCGTCGTCACCAGAGTGATTCTGGATCTCGGCCTGAAGTTCAAGGGAACCGCTTCTGAAGCGGGCCTCAGCAGCCACGGAACTCCAAGCTGTGTCCGACCATCCTGGCCATCCGTAGTATCCACGCAATGCCACGACCGCATCGAGCGCTCCGAACGGCTTCGCCGTAAATCGAGCACAGACGTCCTTTCGGGCATCGTTATCGTCGGCGTTCGCCCCGGCGCCGTTTATCACAGCAGTTGTGACCGAGAACCTACCGTTCTGCCAGCTTCCAGTGGCGCCAATGTCGCGCCCTCCGTTGGCTTTTGCGTACGACTGCAGGAGGGAGTTGTTCACCAAAGGCTGTCGGACATAGTCAGTCATATAGTCGAAGCCAAGTGGCAGAAGGAATTGCCCGATCCTCAAACCGAACCCGTTCTGCCACGCAAGGTCAACGTACATGTCGAGCGCAGACCCACCCCAGTAGCGTCCGATGTCAAAGAAAGCGCGGATCGACGCTACAGAACTGACTCTGCCGGTGAGGCCCGCCAGTGCTGTCGTCCGCTCGAATCTGGCATCGTTGCTGGAAACACCGACCGACGTGAACCTGTAGAAACGCGCGGTGCCCCATACTTGAGCGTCGAACCCGAGTTTCCCATCAAACAGCTTCATTGCGGGCTCGCCATGCATGCAAGTCACCCAGCACGAGATCATCACAAACCCGGCAATCAAGATTCTCACCTCTCAACTCCCTTCCGAGGATTCAAGAACCGGCCTTGGCACTCAAAACCTGCTCTGCCAGTCCGCCTCCGCTGACCGCTCAGCCATAACGCGGCAGGAGGTTCACTCGATCGCACGACGCTTCGATAGTAGTATGCCGGATGTTGTTGTCAAACGAAGCCTCTGTTGGCCAAGCGACATACGAGCCGGCAGGTGGCACATGGCCGGAAGTGAATGCCGATAGCTACTCACTCCAGTACACGGAGTAGGTCACCGCCAGACCAAGAAGACGGTTCTCTGACAGACTGAACTTCGTGACATGTGCGGCCTCAACCAACGACTTGAGCTGTCTTCGGCCAAGCAGTCTCACACCACGGATGTTCTCTCCCCTGTGCACAAGTCGACACACGAATAGGAAGACCGGCCACGGGAGATAGTGCAGCAGAGGGATCTTGGTGTGTAGCTCGACAGGAAACCAGCGATTCGGCGTTGTGAAGAAGCCTCGGCGCGCCACCCGAATCATCTCCGATACGAACAACCGCTGCTGATCGGCGTTGCCGACGTGCTCAACGACCGCATTCGAGTGGCAGACGTCAAAACTCTTGTCCGGAAAGGGAAACCTCCTTCCATCGTAAGTGACGAATCTCACGAGAGGATACTTGGTGCGCAGTCCACCGCACTCCTCGATACTCAAAGCAGTCAGCTTTTCGGGATGGGGGTAGGCTCGCAGGAAGAAGTTGGCGGCCTGGTATCCTTCCATACCAAGCACACCCACGTCAAGAACCGACTCGTCCGCATTTGGCCGGCAGAGGTTCAGGAAGTCGCGCATTTTAGCCTCACGCGACTCGATGTGCCAACGGTCGCTTACCCTGTCAATCAGACGAAACACTACTTGGCAGCCGGCGGTACTAGATTGACCAGGCTCGTTATCACTGGCTGAGGTGACCCCGCGGGGTCTTTCTCCAATACTTCTCACGGCAAGCGAAGAACTGCCAGTAGCCAACAAGAAGAGCGACATTGATGAAGTAGTAATACTGCGCAATCAGAATCTTGCGCCACCTGTCTTTCACAACTAGGAGCAGCGGGACTGAGAACAGAACCAGCAACTGCAACGCCAGCATTACCGCATAGAACGGGTGGCGCGACTCGATGAAGCTGGCTACGAGGATCGAGAGCAGAAGGAACGGGATCAGCATCCTTAGCACTTTGTGCGAGAAATACGTCCAAGCCTTGATCCCGTACTTGGGCTGCAGCAAGTCCACGAACCTGGTTAGCACCTGCAGGTTTCCTCGGTTGATCCGCGCCTTGCGTCGGAACTCCAGTTTCTCCGTCTCGGTCTGGGTCACCACGAGCGCCCGGGGCTCGGTTACTACATCGTACCCGTACCGGAAAGGCCTTATGCCGAGCACGAAATCGTCGAGATTGGTATCGTCTGGGATCGGTGCTGCTACTTCGCGCCGTAGCATGTTCGCGTAGGCATTACAGCCCACCATCGCCCCGAGTCTACCCTCGAGTTCCTTGACCTTGGTCTCCCACCGGTCATAGATGCTCTCGGCCGCGCTACCATCCTTGTTGACCCTTGCATATCGTGGGTTCACGACTGCCACCTTGGAGTCCCGCATATGTTCGACCATCAGCTTCAGGGATTGCGGAGTCAGCAAAGAGTCCACATCAGTACACAGGATCACATCACCACATGCCTCAAGCAACAGGCGGTTCTGGACGACTGTCTTCCCGGCCTGCGGCTCGTATCGAATCAGCTTCACTCTCGGGTCTTCGAAAGACTTCATGATCTCATCAGTCCGGTCGGTCGACGCGTCAGATCCAACGAGTATTTCGACTCGGTCGCTTGGATACTCCAAGTCAAGGCAATTCCTGACTTTGCTGGCGATCAGACTCTCTTCATTGTAGGCCGCAACCAAGATTGACACAAAGAACGGCTTATCACGGTGCGGCCACACAGGCCGTCGAGGTCGAACCCTAGACAGGACCCACAGGAGACCCGGGTAGAGAACCCAGTGATAGACCAGCACAGACAACGGGACCCAGAAGAAGACGACCGGCACCCAGTCAAACACGAGTGTCTTCCGCGCAGAATCGCAGTAAACCAGTACCTGATGCCCCTCGCATGGCTAGTTCCCGGCTGTCTCCAGCACGCGGCGATACACGGCCAAGTGTCCGGCTGCCGTTGACTCCCATGAGAACTCGCGGGCACGGGCAAGACCCCTTCGTCTCAGATCATCTCGGAGCGACGCATCGATCAGCAGGCGCGCCAGGGCCCGTCTGAGCCCCTGAACATCACCCGGAGACACCGTGATCGCGGCGTCGCCGGCAACCTCCGGGAGAGATGATACGTTGGACGTTATGACCGGTGTACCGCAGGCCATGGACTCCAGAACTGGCATGCCGAATCCTTCGTAGGTCGAAACCAGACTGAGCACTTGTGCCAGACCATACAGCGCAGGCAGTAGCTCCTGAGGTACGTACCCCAAATACCTGACTTGGCTCTTCACGCCGAGTTCGACCGCTGCTCGACGTACCTCGTTGGCGCCATGTCCCTCTTCACCGGCCAACACGACCGAGTCTATCAGTCCAGCCTTCAGCAAGGGAGCGGTTGCATCGAGCAGTGCATCAATCCTCTTGCGCCTTTCGACTGCGCCGACGTGGAGGATGAAGCGATCCGGCAGCCCGAGTCGCTGTTTTGCGCACTGCAACTCCTCTCCCGTGCGAACGCGGTACTCGTCACCAACTCCGTGGGGGATAACCGTGACTTGGCCGGGACGCAGCCCCGTGAGTTCAACAAGGTCTTCCTTGGTAGCGCCCGAGACCGCGATCACGTGTCGAGAACTCCGCACGGCCGCCGGCACGGCCAACCTGAGGTAGTTCTCATAAAGGGGCTCGAAGGCTCCCGGGGCGCGGGCGTAGATGAGGTCGTGAATGGTAACTACGCACGGACATCCGATTCGTGCAGGCACGGCGAAGTTGGTCGCGTGAAGAAGATCCGCGCCTTCCCGAACCAAGGCTCGCGGCACGAGGGTGTTCATCCAGAAGAACGACCTTATCTTCGGCAGCACGCCACTCACAGACTGACTTCGGGTGGTAAACGGCCGGCCGACCACCACTTCGCGACACCCCGCAGGGACGTCACTGTGTCCTAGCGGTCGGTCAACCAGCAACAGAAACTCAGCTTCGTGCGCGATTTGGGGCAAGTGGCAAGCAAGCTGAAAGACGTACTGACCGACCCCGCGTTTGAGGCCGTTAAGCCTGCGGGCGTCGAGAGCAATTCGGAGCCGTTTCTTCATGCCTAGTGGAATCTGCTGTCGCGCGTCGAGGATTCTATCTTCGCAGGTTCAGCAGTCAACCACGCGTACTCACGTACTCGGAGGCAACTGCGTTCGCCTAGTCTAGCTGCAACGATCTTGAACCGCGCGACCAGTCGCGTATACTCCAGAATTGCATCTGCTCTTCTCGGCAGCTTTCAACACGCGAGCGACCGTCGGCATCTCAGCGTACATTCGTCACATCGTTCCCGAGTTAGCGAGGCTATGTGAGCTGACAGTACTCACACCAGACCCTGAGGTTTTCTCGGATGTCGCGAGCACAATCCGAATCCCGGAATACACCAGATCGCATCTGGGTCGTGTATTGTGGACCTCAACATCACTGGGACACTTCCTGACCCATCGCTACGACGCTGTTTTCTGTCCGACACCAGTCGTCCCAGTCTACGCCCGATTACCAGCCGTCGCCGTGGTCCATGACCTGACACCGTTGATGCTGCCTAAGGCGCACTCGTCGCCTCTGAAGGCGCTTTTCTGGGGTGCCCTTCAGACACTACGATGGGCAAGGGCGGTCATAACCGTCTCGGAAAACACCAGGCGAGACTTGGCAAGATGCTCCCGGGCAGTTCCTTTGAGTCGCGTGCACGTCGTCCCAGAGGGCCCAGGGCTGGTTCCTGTACCCGGTGACACGTCATTCGCGCACCAACTCCAACCGTACTTGTTGTACGTTGGCGGCCATGCCCGTCACAAGAATTTGCCTCGTCTCGTATCTGCGTTCGGGCTCATACACCAAAGACCCTCACTGAAGCTCGTCATGACGGGCTGGAGCAAGCCGGAGTTGATTGATCGGACACGATCTGCGGTTACGGCCCTCGGACTTCAACAGAGAGTCATTATCATGGCCAACCCTCTAGACGAATCGCAGCTGTCGAGCCTCTATCGACACTGCACAGCATTCGTCTATCCATCACTCTATGAGGGATTCGGACTCCCGGTACTTGAGGCGCTTGCCCACGGCATACCTGTCGCCTGCAGTCGCGTGTCCAGTCTGCCGGAAGTCGGAGGTGAGGCCGCCGTGTACTTCGACCCCACATCCGTCAGAGACATCGCCGAGAAGCTCAATAGTATCATAAGCGACGAGGTACTCGAACGCAGGTTGCGGCGTCAAGGTCCGCTACGCGCAGCCGAGTTCTCGTGGACGAAAGCAGCACTTGACACGCTGCTCGTGACCGAGCGAGCAATCACATCACGCTCCCGTCGATGAATCGGAGTCCCGCCCGCGGCGCCTCCGGAAGAGGAAGCAGCCCACCGTCTCCACATGCCAGGTGCTGTCGCGTCCCGCGGGATAAATCGACGGTGCGGGGAGAACGACACTGGTGTCAGATCGGCGTTACGAACTGGCAGTATTCGTTCTCAATCGCCTAGTCTACTCACTCGGCACCCCGACGCATGATATCTAGAACCTGTCCGGCGGAATGAGTCAGATCGAACCGTTTGGCCCGACTCAACCCGGCGGCTGACATTGCAGTTCTCCTCGGCTCGTCCGAGAGCAGGGCATCCAGTTTTCGCGCGAGGTCGACACTGCTACCAGCACTGCAGTACGACACAGCGGTTCCACCAACCTCCGGGAGGCTTGAGGACCAACTGCACAGAACCGGGCAACCACAGGCCATAGCCTCGAGAACGGGAAGGCCAAAACCCTCGTAGATTGACGGGAGAACAAACAGCTTCGCGGCGCTGTAGAGGTAAGGAAGATCGTCGTCGTCGACCCACCCGAGGTATCTGACGCGCCCCGCCTTCTCCATCGCGGCGATCTCGGCCACTATCGGCTCGGATTTCCACCCGATGCCACCAACGATGGCCAGCACCGGCGCACACTTCGTCATTCGGAGCGCGTGGAGGAGCACTGCGTGGTTCTTCCTAGGCTCGACCGTCCCTATGGTCAACAGATAGTCCTCAGGAAGCCCGTACTTGCGGGTCGCAAGCTCGTAGGCTACAGAACGAGGTACCGGGCGGAACCTCGCCTCAGCACCCAGGTAGACCCTAGCTACCCTGTCAGGCCTCACGCCGACTAACCGTATCACGGCTTTAGCGGTGGCATCCGAATCGGTAATGACCTTGTCTGCGACATGGCAAGCTCTTGCCAACAGGAACCTGTGCGCGAGCGCCGAGTGAAAGCGTAGCGTCTGAGGGATAACGAAGGGAGCGAGGTCATGGACAGTCAGGAGCCTGAAGCAGCGATGCCTGAGGATCAGCGGGATAGCTTGATTCTGCCCCCAGAAGACGTGCAGACGGTCTTCTGCAACCCACTCGGGCACGCACCCCTGCATCCACAGGTTCAGACCCAGTAAACCTGTGCCCGACCGTACACGGCAGTTGCCGCCCGGCAGAGCCACCTCGACGGGTCTCGGCGTGTAGAAAATGAACTGCGCGTCCCCATCCAAGGCTGTCATCTCAGAGACCATGCCGTACAGGTAGCGCGCTATCCCACCCTTGACGGCACCGAACGCACTTGCGTCTATGCCTACCCGCAGCGGAGCCTGTGTCATACTGTCCTTTCCCGGATTCGGGAGTCACCGGAAGACGTATGCCTGAGCTGCTTCATCCATCGGCGCTTGCTGGTCGCACCTACAGCACTGACGGGAAGCAACTTGCTGTTAGTCAGCACGCAGATGAGAAGCGGACGAGCCTCGCAACACATCGAGCAAGGAACGAGCAGCCACCTCAAAGCTGAATCTGGCGGCCTGTGCGATGCCGGCACAGCTCATCTCGCTCAGTAGAACATGGTTGCGGAGCAGCTCCGCGGCCTTCGTGGCCAGATCATCCACATCGTGAGGACGAAAGTAGCGTACGGCTGTCCCTCCGACCTCAGGTAGGCTTGATGACCAGCTGCACAGAACCGGACAACCGCAGGCCATTGCTTCCACCACGGGTAGACCAAAACCCTCGTAGACAGATGGATAAACCATGATGCAGGCCAACGAGTATAGGCAAGCCAACTCCCTATCATCAACTCGACCGACATAGCGCACCCGTCCCTCCGACTCAGCAGTCCGAATCAACCTGAGCACGGCACCGCTCCGCCATCCGACCACACCGGCGATAACAAGCAGAGGTAGCGCCCTGTCGCGCCTCACGATGTGCAGCAGAGTCGAATAGTCTTTCCTCGGCTCAATGGTGCCGACCGTAAGCATGAACTTACCCGGCAAGCCGAGGCGTTCCGCAGTCTGTTGCAGCACTTCGCATCGCGTGACCGGCCTGAGTTCGCGAGGGCAACCGGCATGAATCACGACGAGTTTCGGGGACGCTGTCGGGAAAAAACGATGAACAAGGCGAGCAGTCGCCTGAGAGTCTATCACGATCGCGTCCGCGGCACGGACTGCAGCCCTGAAGTTCAAGGCCCAGGACAAGCGGTGTCTGAACTGCATCGTGTGAGGGTAGACAAGAGCTGTGACGTCATGAACGGTCAAAACCCGCCGACAGGGACGCCGAAGCCGAAGTGGCATAACGGTATTCTGGCCCCAGAAAACGTCTATCCCATCTTCGGCGATCACCCGCGGGACCGTATCCCTGAGCCAGTGCCCAGGGAGGGACCCTGGACGCTTTCGCGGAATGCACACACGCCATTTGCCCTGTGGCAGCGGTACGTCGATTGGCGCAGGCGCATACAAAACGAAATCGTCTTTCGGCGAAGCTGCCATCATTTCGATGAGGGTATCCTGCAGGTACCTCGCCACACCGGCTCCCGCACCGGTGAATGCGCAGGCGTCAACGCCAATCAGCATTTCAGAGAGACTCCACCCACGGATTCACAATGAAGTCCCTGGCAGCCACAGACGAAGAGGCGCAACCGATGCTGTCATCGAACCTAGACGACACGGCGCCGCAGGGATGTGCCGTCCAAGTCGCTCTCACGAAACCGGAACTCGCACCACTATACGTTGTTTGCCGGCCGTGCTGGCCCTGACGCACTCAGACGACTCAGACTGATTCCCAACCCCAACAGGACCGCCAGCAAGGGCAGTGCGCCGTGGTGAAAGGCGACGAAGTCGAACAGCCCGTGCGCTGCATACGCAACCAGAGCGGCTCCTAGGCCGAGCGCTAGTGCCCAATGGTCAGGGAGCCTAGTCCGAACGACCCGGTCCAACCTGAACCACGTACGTACGTAGAGCCAGCAGAAACCCAAGAACCCTACGATCCCGAGGTCTGCCAGCATCTCCAGAAAGATGTTGTGTGTGTGAAACCTGATGATCCACCATACTTGTCCCGGATATCCATAGAAGTGCTTCACGTATCTGAAGTTATCGAACCCGACACCAAGCAGCCAGTTGGCCTTGAAAACCATCCACCCGTAGTACCACAGCAGAAGCCGGCCGAGAAAAGACGGATCGCCCTCCGAGGTGTCGCCAACGCGAGACAGCAACACCGCACGGAGGGGACCGACACCAAGCAGCAAGAAAGCCGCGAACACCAGGACGGTCCACAGCCACCCGGACCGAACCCGGAGTAGCGCGTACACTGCAGCTACCCCGAACCCGAACCAGGCCCCGCGCGACCTTGTGAGGACCAGGGTACTCAGGACAACAACCATACAGAGCAGCGCAGCGATGCGGGTCGATGCCCTGTCTGTCTGAAGGAAAACGCCGAGCAGAAGAGCCGCGCCACAGGAAAGAAATGTACCCAGCACGTTAAGACCGCCTTTGCTGGTGATGCCACCAAGTACCGCTTCCGATCCGCTCACCCCGGGAACGAGCCAGGACACAAGGACGCCCGCCGACAAAGTGAGACTGAAGGCCAGGATCACTGCACGGACCCCAGCCACGGTAATCGGTGCGACGGCAAACAGGTAGAGAAGGACCATCGCCTCCGCAAAGAGCACAACCTGATGCCAGAAGTCCGGTCGCGTCCATCCATTGGCGACGGCGCTCAACGTCGAAAGCGCGAGCGACAACCCAAGCAGGGCCAACGGGATCTTGTCGTGTATGGCAAGCCGCGCCCTACGGAGGCCCTCATCACCAATCAGGAAGTCTCTCGTGACAACAAGAAGCAGGAGAATCGTGACGGGGAGATACACGTATCGGACATAAGGAACAGGAAGCAGTTCCAGACCAACTGATGGAAGCAGCGCTGCGAACAAGGCAAGCGCATAGGTGCTGCCCCTCAGCGCAACAAACCAAGCCAGTATCTGAAACGGACCGACAAGGAAGAACAGCGCCAGACGCATACTGCCGATGCCGAGCAGAGTCGCGAAGCCGCCGATACAGACAACCTCGGATGCCACGAACCACCAGAGCGCCTTGCGCCGACCTGGGCGATCAACTGGCCTTACGAGTTCAGTCACTGCCCCTCTTAAGCACGGCCGACAAGAAAGCGAAATCACCCCGGCCGATACCGCGCGTGGCGACCAACATGACGGCATACACCGCAACCGCGAGTCCGACCGCTGCGGGAAGGTTCCACCGGACAACAGCAAGGATGACAATGACGGCCGGCACCAATGCGGTCATGAGTCGCAGCAGTACCTTTGCGTACTGCGGAAAGCGAACTCCTTCAGGCGTCCGTAGCTGCTGTGCAAACAGACACACGCACCCGACCGCCTCTGCACACACGATCGAGGCGGCCGCTCCAACGGCACCCCAACGCGGGATCAGGAGGACATTGCCGACGATATTGACCCCCAGGGAAATGCCTGCCTGTGCGGTGACAACCGACGCCTTGTCTGCGCCCATCAAGTAGTTGCTCAGCAACGAGTTGAGGCAGGCAAGCGACGCCCACCATGCTACGACCCGCAAGACAGCGGCAGACCCCTCATAGCCGGAGCCAAACACGACTGAGGTGATCTGTGGCGACAAAGCGGAGCCGAATGCTGCCAAGGGCAGTGCCAGCAGACTCATATACCTCAGGGCCAGTTCCATGGCCTGGGAGAGCCTCTGCCTATCAGCCACAAAGAGACGCGACAGAAGTGGAAACACTGCGCCCGAGAACGCAAAACCGCCAAACGCCAGCCCCATCGCCAATCGAAAGGCCGCACTGTAGTTGCCGACCGCCTCGTTCCCCCCGAGCTTGGAAAGAAACGTCGTGCCGTTCCAGTAGTAGAACATCGTGCACATCACGGTCAGTCCGATTGGACTGGAACGGCGAAGCAACTCCCACCACGCCTTTGGAGAGAAGCTGAGCCGCGGAGTTATCAGCCACTTCGAAGCCACGGTGCCGGCGAGCAGCACTGACAGAAGACCAGCACCTACGTACAGCAAGGCGTAGCTCTCAACTCTGGCGCTATTGCGGGACAGCAGCAGGGCGCCGACGACCAGTACGGCCGTCTGGGTGATTCGAGTCAGTGCGGCCAGCTCCATACGTTCGAAGCCCTGGAACACCCAGCAATAGTAAGAAGTGATGGCGCTCTCGAGTACGAAGATGCTGCAGATATAGACCACTAGGACCGTTGTCCGCGGATAGCCAAGGAGATTAACAAGCACTCCGATCAGGAGAATGACGACAAGAGATGCAAGCAGCTTCATCGCGAGCGAGTTGCTGACGAGACGGCGCGCACTCCTGGGGTCTCTCGCAATATCGCGTGCCGACACTGCGCCGAGCCCCATATCAGTGAACACGGCTAGCATCGTCACGAAGGCCAGCGCAAAAGACAGGACACCGAACTTCGTCACACCGAGATGGCGGGCCGCGACCATGTTGAATACGAACAACATGGCTTTGTTGGCACCGTCAGCGAGGGCAAGGTATGTCGTGTTCCTGGCGACTCTTCTGCTCGCCTGCGTCGGGTGGTCCCGGTCCGGGCGGACCACCGAGCTCATTGCGCCGGCTTGTGTCTGCGGGGTGGCTTTGACCGCAAGATGCGGACCGACGCCGCAAGCTCATCTCGGATGGCGCGCCAGCCCTGATACTCTTCCGGCCGCGCGCTCTTTATGAAACCGAAGTACTCGGCTGTCAGAGCGAACGCGATGCCTGCAACAAGACTGAACAGGAAGACGACAGCCGTGATCACCATACGCTTGGGGAAGCTCCTGCGCTCCGGGGGCACGGCGTAGTCGAGTACTGTCAACGTCGGGGCGTCACGTGCCTCCAGGACTCTCGCGTATTCGTACTGTTCATACAGCTTGGCATATGCTTCCTGCTGGATCTTGAAGTCAAGGTACCTGCGGGCGAATCGAGCGGCGATTGTCGGCAAATGCTCAAACGAGACCCCGAAGCCAACGCCAAAACCGCTGGCTCCCCCGCCCCGCTCGAGCTTACGCAGTTCTTCGCGGGACGCGGCTACCCCGCGCCGCAGGATTTCGACATAGGGGTTGTCTTCGCTTGCTCCGGACCGCGCGGCCTCGTACTCAGCTTCCTGCAGGCTCAGCTCAGACTTCATCTTGGCATAGGCATCTATGGCCGCCTTGGTTTCGTCCTCCACTGAAGTCACCTTGTGGACTTCCTGGAACGCCTGCAGCGATTCGCTAGCAAGCGCAAGACTGGAGTCAAGTTGAACGAGCCGCTTCTCGATAAAAACCCGCATGTTGTGGCCACGGCTGATGTTGGAATGTCGAAGAAAGCTGTCGAGCTCGGCAATGTAGGCATTGGCGACCTCCGCAGCGAGCTCCCGGGATCTGGCTTCCACAGCTATCTTCACTATGCCTTCCTCCGAGGACGCCAGCTTTGTCATGTCCTTGAGCTGCCTGACGGACTTCTCAGGACTAGGCTTTCTCATCCCGTAGCGTTTGGCGATGCTGCATCGCTCCGCTACGTGCTGCATCACTGTTCGACTGCCGAGGATTCCTATCATGAGATCAGAGGATGTCGACGAACCAGCAAGCCCGGCCTTGAGCCTACTCAGACTGCTGCCCGCCCCTCCGCCCAGAAGACTCGTGATACCGAATACATCACCCTCATCGCTGGGAGGCAGGAGTTGGGCGGTAGCGGTGTAGCGATGCGGCAATACGAGGCTAACAATGACGGCGACGGCCGTGAGTGCGACGGTATTCCAGAAGATGAGTCGGCGCCACTTGAGGATGACGCCGAGATACTTGACTACTCTATTCACGCTGGAAGTCTAGGAAATCAATGGGCAAAGTCAATTCGCTGCGCCCATTCTGATTCAGGAGCAAGTGGCCACGAAGACACGAAAATGGAGTGAAACGGAGTCGTCGCGGACAACCCGGACGCCGATGTAACTCCGGGACATCTGCGTGATCTGCGTAATCTGCGGATTTCTTCTGTCCGTCCCGGCAACCATCTGCTTCATCTGCGCAGTCTGCGGTTGACTCCCCTCCGGTCTATACCCAATTTGTATGATCTGCGAATAGCCCCTTGTTCGTTTCGTGTCCTTCGTGCTTTCGTGGCTTCGACATCCGTTCTAAGGGCCCGAAGGAAGCGGCGAAGTGCGGCGGCAATGCGGACCGACGCTCGACCATCGCCGAACGGATTACGAGCGCGGGCCATCTTCCTGTAGGCAGCATCGGAACGGAACAACCTCTCTGCCGCTGAGACGATCGCATCCGTATCGGTTCCCACCAGTCTCGCGGTTCCTGCTTCGACCGCCTCGGGCCGCTCGGTCACATCCCGCATCACCAAAACGGGCTTTCCGAGTGCCGGGGCTTCTTCCTGGATGCCGCCCGAGTCGGTCAGAATCAGATATGAACGCTCCATGAGCCGGACAAATGGCAGGTACTCCAGCGGTTCAATCAGATGCACCCGCGGTATTCCCGCCAGAATCGCGTGCACCGGCTTCCTGACGTTCGGGTTCAGATGCACTGGGTAGACAACATCGATACCTGGGTTCCGGCTAACTAGCCTCCTCAGAGCTTGACAGATACGCCCCAAGCCCGGACCGAAGCTCTCTCTCCGGTGTGCTGTTACCAGGACGACGCGCTGCTTCGACTCGATGTCATTCAACAACGGCAGACTGCACTTCGCTTTGCTCAGACGCGCAGATTTGAGCGCATCCACGACCGTGTTCCCGGTTACATGAATTCGCGAACGTGGTACTCCCTCGGTGAGGAGGTTTCGCTTCGCTGCCTGGGTTGGCGCAAAGTGCAGGTCGGCAATGCCGCTGACTAGCCGCCGGTTCATCTCCTCAGGAAAGGGCGAGTACTTGTCACCTGTCCTGAGCCCGGCCTCAACGTGTCCAACCGGAACCTGCTGATAGAACGCAGCCAGAGCAGCAGCGAATGCGCTAGTCGTGTCTCCCTGGACCATCACCATGTCCGGTCGGACGCGTCGCAGTAGTCGTTCAACCCCATGGAGCACGCCGGCGGTCACATCGGCAAGAGACTGGCCCGGCTTCATCAGGTTGAGGTCATGGTCCGGCGTGATGTCAAACACACGCATGACCTGGTCCAGCATGTGACGGTGCTGAGCAGTCACGAGCACAACCGGCTGGAACTCTAGTGGGTGCCGAGCAAGTTCCTGGATGACGGGTGCCAGCTTGATTGCTTCGGGCCGCGTCCCGAAGCAGAACATCACGCGACGTTTCGTCGGAAGCCTATCCACAGATTGCGTAGTCATTCGTGGAACAGGATAGTCCAGAGTCCAGAATCCAGAGACCAGATTTCAGAGTTGAAGACGAGGAGTTGCGAACCACAGATGAACACGGATGGACACGGACGTTCGAGACCCGGCACCTTGTCCGCAGGTACGCTGACTCGCGCCGAGTAGCAAAAACACAAACCGAGACAGCCGTACACGGCCTTCTGTACTCTAGCATCTAGCTTCTGACTTCTGAATTCGCCCGTTCCTGGTCAATGCGTTTCTCCCCAATTCCGTCCCAATCCGATTTCGACCACCAGCGGCACGTCCAGCTTCCAGGCATGCTCCATCTCGTGCCGGATGACATCGCGTGCTTCTTCCTGCTTCGCTTCGGGGACTTCAAACACCAATTCATCATGCACCTGCAGTATCATGCCGGTTCCGAACTCACCGCCCAGACGTTCATCGAGTCTGAGCATCGCCTTCTTAATGATATCGGCGGCCGAACCTTGGACCGGTGCATTCAGAGCATAGCGCTTCGTCGCCTCGGCTACGGCCCGATTTCGATCAGCTATGCCGGGAGTCGGTCTGACCCGACCCGAAATTGTACGCACGTAGCCTTTGTGCTTCGCCTCTTCGATCGTCTTCTCTCGCCATTCGGCCACGCCCGAGAACCTGGCCATGTACTCATCGAGAAACGCCCTGGCCTGCTCAATCGGAATCTCGGCCCGCGACGACAGCCCGTAGTCGCCCATTCCGTAGACAAGACCGTAGTTCACAACCTTGGCCAGCCGTCGGTCCTCGGGTTTGACATCGCCGATGTCCTTGTTCAAGATGGCGGCAGCAGTCCGCGCGTGGATGTCCTCTCCCCGCTGGAACGCCTCGGCCAGTTGCTCGTCACCGGAGAGGTGTGCGAGCACCCGCAGCTCAATCTGGGAGTAGTCCGCCGAAATCAGCACGCTGCCGTGCTCGGCGATGAATGCACTGCGTATCTGCTTGCCGAGCTCGGTCCGTATCGGGATGTTCTGAAGGTTTGGGTCGGACGACGAAAGCCGGCCGGTCGCGGTACCGGTCTGGTTGAGCGTGGCGTGAACGCGGTGGGTCTTTTCGCGCGCGGCAAGCCGCAACGGCTCAAGATAGGTATTGCACAGCTTGGTCAGCTCGCGGTACTTCATTACCTCCCGCACGAGTTCGTGCTTCGGCGCCAGCTCATTCAGAACGTCCACGCTGGTCGAATATCCCGTCTTGGTCCGCTTCCCACGCGCCAGCTTCAGCTCCTCGAACAGGACAACACCGAGCTGCTTCGGCGAGCCGATGTTGAACTCGTGCCCTGCCAACTGGTACACGTGGCGCTCTATCGCCTTCAGGTCAGTCATCAACTGAGCCTCAAGCCGACTCAGTCCCGCTATGTCCACCTTGATACCTCGCTCCTCCATCGCAGCCAGTATCGGTACCAGCGGCATCTCAAGCTCGGTTGCCACTTTGCTGAGCCCCATGGCCAGCAACTGCGGTTCGAGCGCCTTGTATACGGTCAACGCATGAGCCGCACGGGCCTGGCAGGACAGCGGAGCCACGTGGCTGCCGAGCACCTGCAGTGTTACTTCTTCGGACGTGAAGCTGCGCCGATTCGGGTCAGACAGCCACGCGGCCACGCCGACATCAAAGAACGGCCCTGCGATGTCCAGGCCTGCTTGGTGCACCGCCTTAACCTGCTCCTTCAGGTCGAACCCGACCTTGAGCAATACCGGGGCAGACAGCACAGCCCTCTGGATACCAAGGTCTTCGACCAGCGTGACGGCTCCAGCCTCGCTGCTCACCCACAGACCCTTACCCGGTTCCAGACAAAGCCCGAACCTCCCCGTTCTCCTGAGCGAACTCGTATTCAGCTCAACCTTAACCTCAACCTCAACCTGCCCACGTGGCGCGACCTCGGCGGCCAGTCCCCGGAAGTCCATCTCCGTGAAGATCGCCTGCAAAGCTGCCGTATCCGGCGAACGTGGCGTCAAGCTCTCAAGGTCTACGGCCATGTCGACGTCAGCTCTGACCTGAGCCAATTCCAGGCTCAGCCGAGCGACCGCGGCGTGCTCGCGCACGCGTTCGTCGTGAGCCAGTGACTCTTTCAGCGAACCCCAACGCGCCAGTATCTCTCTTGCTCGCTTGGGTCCGACTCCCGGCACCCCAGGGATGTTGTCTGAGCTATCCCCGGCCAACGCCAGCAGGTCGGGCACAAGCTTCGGTTCCACGCCGAGCTTCTCCTTCACATCCTCGGGACCGTATCGCTTGTCCTTCCAGGGGTCGTACACGGTCAGGGCGCCTCTGACCAACTGCAGCAGGTCCTTATCCGACGTGACAATGGTCACGTTCAACCCCGGCTTCGCCAACCTCCGCGACAGCGTCGCCAGGACATCATCTGCCTCGACTCCTGGGACCTCAAAATCGGCGATCCCCCAAGCCCGTACAAGCTCTTTGACAATCGGGATCTGAGGCGGAAGTTCCTCCGGAGCAGGCGGCCGCTGGAGCTTGTACTCGCTGAACTTCTCATCCCGGAACGTCCGCCCCGGCGCGTCGTAGACGACCGCACAGTAGTCGGGTTTCAGTTCACTGAGCAGCTTCTTCAGAGTCTGAGCGAACCCGTAGACCGCGGACGTATTGAAGCCTCTGGAGTTGCGAAGTGGATTGCGGATGAACGCGAAGAAACTCCGGTAGATAACGGAGTGACCGTCAATCAGCAGTAGATGCTTCACGAAGCGAGGCCAGACTTCGCTCTGCGGCTCTTGACTGCGGACAGCAAGCGGGTCGCGATCCCACGGGCACGGATCTCACCTTTCATGCTCCGGAGTATATCAGCGCAGCAAGAGGGGTCAAACCAGGCCCGATAGCGCGCTTGCCTCACTTACTTGGTGCTGCGTGCCGAAACCGGGTGCCGGTTTGACTCGGACTCAATGGAGCCTAGACTAGATCCGCCGGCAGAGTGGCAGAAGTCGTTGTGTCTACGGATACGCTCAAAGAGGAATCGACCCGTGGTCTGGATATCGCCCCCAGGTCACTGTCCCCGAGTATCCGGAGTGGGGCGAGCCGATCACAAACGCGGAAGATTGATGGCCCGGACACGATAGGACATCCACAGATGAGACACCTGCTGCTGCTCCTCGGGATTGCGGCGGTTGCCTCTGCGCACGTGGTCGGATACCGTGTTGAGCCGGTCAAAGCAAAGTGGTCCGATTGGACTGGCGCCGGGGAGACGATATCGCAATCCATCACCTGCAACTTCGACAGCCTGAGCCGGGTCGAGTTTTTCGCCGGAGCGAGTGACAACGGAGGAGCCTACCGAGTAGGAGTGTGGCTGGACAACCAAGAGGTCACATGGAGCTACGGCGATACGGTTCTTGATCACAGCTGGATCAGGTTCGAACGGTGGAACGACACGGGTGTTTTCGCCAGAGGCAAGAAGTACGAGTTCAGATTCACGCGGTCAGGGTCGGATTCAGCGGTTTGGCATGGTAGCGCACGGTTCTAGGATCAACTCGTGATTACACAGGCTTTCGTTCTTCTATGCTTGGGGTTGTCGGCCACGGCCGGCTTGGCCGCTGGTTTGCCGCGTTCGTTCCAGGGATACGCGGCACTCCAAGAGTTGCTCAGGCAAGTCCCACCAAAGCACCGTGTCGGTTGGCTGCGCAGTCATGGACTCGACGATTCCCACTACACAACCTATCACCCCACCGTAGACAGCGGCCTCCGTCTGGTGGGCAAGTACGGGAGAGGCCCTTCGGTAGAAGTTGCGGGTCAGGATTCTCTTGTGTTCCTGCGGCTCGGAAGCGAGGTCGCGATACTCAACTTCGCTGATCTGGACACGCCCCGAGTCACCGCGGAACTGCAACTCGGCTACGTGTGGGGCCAGGTAGCCGTCAGGGATACGCTGCTCATAACGGGCGGCAACGGCATCGACATTTGGAGCGTTGCGGACGCGCGCAGCCCGAACCACATCTCGACAATCGAACATGCGGTAGGGGACTTCGCTCTCTTCGACTCGCTGGTACACTTCATCAGTGGGGATACCTTTCAGACGTTCTCGATAGCGGACCCCACTCATCCGTACCGCATAGGTATCTGGCCCGAAAGCGGCTATGCCACGACCGCAACCTGCAGCACGGTTGTCTTGGTGCACGACGGCCACCTCTCGTTCGTGGACGTCTCGAACCCGACCGCGCCACACACGGCAGGGACCTTCGACGGCGCGGCCTTCTCGGCCGTAACGCGCGGGGACCTTTGCTGTGCATCATTCATGGAGCTACCCGGAGCGGACCAGACGTGGTTCCTCACGCTGGACATTTCGAATCCATCAGCACCAAGGCAGTTGGCTCGTCTAGACTCGGTGTTCGGCTATGACTTGTATTTGGCCGACTCGCTCGTCTTCGTATCTGGTCGCAGCGCGGCTTATCCCGAGGGATTCCGGATTGTCAGCATCGCCGACTCGGCACACCCAAGGCTGAAGGGCACCTGTGGCGTGTCGGACTATCGATGGGGCGTGTGGGCGGACCCCGCAGACAACCGGGCCTTCGTGGCCAGCGAACCGGGAGGTCTGGCGGTCATCGACTTCAGTAATCAGTCAGCCCCTATCGTGGATACGACCCTGATGCACGCAGACCAGGCCTATGATATCTCCATCGATGGGGACCGAGCCTACGTTGCCAACTGGAGGGGCGGGCTCCGAATACTGGACATCTCGAACCCGACGTGCCCGACGGAGCTTGGCGGCTACGACTCCGCGTCGATTGCATCAAACACAACGACCGCATCCGACAGCTTCGCTTTCGTCGGGTGGTGCCAGACTCCATACTTCCTGAGCGTGGATGTGTCCGACCCCGCATCACCGAAGCACGTTGGCGGAACCGTGGTGCAGACGATACCGGAAGATATGGTGCTGCGAGACTCCTTTGTGTATCTCGCCGGCCGGCTGCGATTCAACGTCGTCAACGTCGCCCGGCCGAGAGAGCCAACGCTGGTAGGGAGTTGCGTGACACAGGACGGAGTGTACTTCGGCCTGGCCATTCAAGACACGCTGGCTTTCATCGCAGGAGGGCCTAGCTTGGAGATCGTAAACATCTCTGACCCATCGAATCCGCGCGTTATCGGAAGTGGGGGTCGGCCGTCAACCGGTGTTGCGGTCAGAGACACCTTCGCCTACGTTCCGTACCCGTACGACACGCTGCTAGTCTACAGCACGGCCGACCCGACCAACCTGCGCCTGCTGTCCGC
>JAFGRF010000029.1 GCA_016935295.1 Caldifarciminota bacterium
CGGGCTGCCCTTCATGAATTGGATTATCAGTACGTTCCAGCCGTGACCGCTGGCGCGCAGCGCGAGCCCGAAGGCCGCAGTCGTCTTTCCCTTGCCGTCTCCGGTGTAGACCTCAAACACGGCGACTCACCATCGGGGCAGAAGTCGCTTCTGGCTTCTGCTATCCAGCCTCTGAAATCTGACTTCGGCCAGTCTCCCAGTGGCTCGGCGTCCTGGCGGCGGCAATACGTGCCCGCTCAATCGAGACCCGGGTCGATTTCCGGCCCCGCCTTGGCCTTGAACAGCAATCGCAGCAACGCGTGCCAGGTCCGGAACCGGAGAATTTCGCGCGCGACCGGTGAATTGGCGATTGCCTCGACCGACTCGCTGTCCGCCGAGCCGATCATAATCCTCAGAAACATGTGCCCGACCACCCATGCCATCACCAGCCCGCAAAGCATACTTAGTACCCCGTCGAGCGATTGAAATGACAGCGACGTTGCCGCGAACAGCCCGTGTGCCACGATGAACGCCAGCACCGAAAACACGATGAACAACGTAAGCAGCACCGTGCTTTGTCTGACGTGGATTGAGCCGGCCAGTCCGGGCGAGAGCGCCGTTGCCGCAACCGCCGCTATGACCACGCCCGCTGCCTCGAAGAACGGCAGGCCCATGCCGCCGGCCTTGATGCCGCGCACGGTCTGGACAATGGCTACCAGCGCCATGATCGCCAGCGTCATCCCGTCAAACCAACTCACGGCTCCTCCCGGTTTTGCGGTGCCCCGGCCGGCGCCTTCGCAATCTCTGGTTTCTGGCCCACCGCGGGCTACCCTTCGTCCGGGTTGAACTCCGGGCCCAGCCTCGCCTTGAACAGCAGTCGCATCAGCGCGTTCCACGTCCGGAACTGGTAGACCTCGCGCGCGACCGGTGAGTTGGCCATCTGCGCCGCGATCTCGCCGTTGCCGCCCTGGGACATTATGATGATTCTCAGGACCATGTGCGCGACCGTCCAGGCAAGCACGAGTCCGAACACGAAGCTGAAGAACCCGTCGAGCGATTGGAACGAAAGTGCCGTCAGGGTGAAAAGCCAGCGGGCGACGACGAACGCGAGTATCGAGAATACCAGGAACAGGACGAGCAGCACGAGACTCTCGCTGACGTGAATCAGGCCGGCCAGACCGTGAGTGAACGCCGTGGCGCCAACGGCCGCCACGACCACGCCACCGGCCTCGAACAACGGCAGGCCCATGCCGCCGGCCTTGTTGCCGCGCACGGTCTGGATAATCGTCCCCGCCACCACGATCACCAGGGTCATCCAGTCATACCAGTACATCATCTTGCACTCCCCGGGCTGTGGCAGTTCTCCCGGCTAGTCGAGGTCATCAAGGTCGGCCGAGTCCTCTCCGCCAAAGTCGTCCAGGCCGTCCATGCCTGCCTCGTCGGGCAGCCCGCCCAACTCATCGCCGGCGCCCATGTCGTCGAGACCCTCGTCGAAGTCCTCGTCGGTCTTCGACCCGGCCAGCAGAGTGAACCGGCTGAACACCTGCCGGGCCCGCGTCCTGCCGCACTTCGGGCAGGCCGGATCCAGCCCGGCCTCTTTCTCGGCCAAGGTGGCGACAATCTCGAACTTCTTGCCGCAGTCCTGACACTGAAACTCGTATACCGGAATCGGACACCTCCAGTCAACGTCATTATAATGACTAGCAGAACCTGCGGATAAGTCAATGACGGAACGTCCCGAATTCGACGCAGGATTCCGGCACAAGGAGCGTGAGAAACCCGGGTGGTCTTGCCTGCCTGGTGTTCCTGGTATCTTGGCGGTTCGATATCGGGTTCGGGAGGAACGCAGCATGGTTGACTTCGTCGCCGGTTCGGTTACCATGAGCGGCAGTTCGAAGCCGCAAGGATTAAGGAGTCACTCATGAAAGTCATAATCACCGACCCGATTGCCAAGACCGGTGTGAAAATGCTCCAGGACGCCGGGCTCGAAGTCGACGAGCGCCCCGGCCTTCCGCCTCCCGACCTGCTCCAGGCGATACCGGCCTACGACGCCATCATCGTCCGCAGCGCGACCAAGGTGACGGCTGACGTCATCAACGCCGGCACGAACCTGAAGGTCATCGGCCGCGCCGGGGTCGGACTCGACAACGTCGACAAGAAGGCCGCGGAGGCGCGCGGCATCAAGGTCGTGAACACGCCCGCCGCCACGTCAATCACGGTTGCCGAACTGGCGCTCGGCCACATGCTCGCCATCGCCCGTTCCCTCCCGCAGGCGACCCAGTCCCTGCGCGAAGGCAAGTGGGAAAAGAAGGCGTTCAAGGGCACCGAGCTCTACGGCAAGACCCTCGGCCTCATCGGTTCCGGCCGCATCGGCACCGAACTCGGCAAGCGCGCCATCGCGATGGGCATGAGCGTGCTCGTATTCGACCCGTTCATCAAGGAATGCGGGGCGGGCAAACTGTGCGAGTTCCCGGAGATGATCAAGAACGCGGACTACATCTCGCTCCATGTTCCCAAGACCGACCAGACCAGGCACATCATCAACAAAGAGAGCATCGCCCAGATGAAGAAGGGCGTGGTAATCATCAACTGCGCGCGCGGCGGCGTCGTGGATGAAGAAGCTCTCTACGAGGCGCTCAAGAGCGGGCAGGTAGGTGCGGCTGCGCTCGACGTATACGAGGCCGAGCCGGTCAAGGACTTCAAGCTCTTCTCCCTGCCCAACGTCATCGGCACGCCCCACATCGGAGCCCAGACCAAGGAAGGTCAGGAACGCGCCGGCATCGGCATCGCCGAAGAAGTGCGCAAAGCCCTGCTGGGCAAATAGGAAAAGAGCCTTCACCACCAAGGCACAAAGGCACCAAGAGGTATCCAGAATGAGAGCGAGAACACCTGTGTCCGGCTCGACCCCCAGAACCCTCGAATCCTCGACCCCATCCGGAGGACTGTGATGGCTGACGTAAGACCGTTCCGCGGCTGGCACTACAACCTGATGAAGATCCGGGACCTGTCCCAGGTGATTACCCAGCCCTATGACAAGATACCCAAAGAGCTGCAGCAGAAGTACATCGAGCGCCACCCCCATAGCTTCGTGAACCTCATCTTGCCGGCGGCGCCCGACCCCTACTCCTTCTCCGCCACCACGTTCCGGCTCTGGTCACAGCAGCTTGTCCTCTCCCGGGACGCCGACCCGGCCATCTATGTTCTCCACCAGGACTTCGAAATCGGCGGCCAGAAGAAGACGCGGAAGTCATTCGTTGCGGCCATCCGGGTCGACGAATTCGAAAAAGGCACGGTGCTGCCGCACGAGCGGACTCTGTCCAAACCCAAGGCCGACCGCTTGAGCCTGCTCAGGGCCAGCCGGGCCGACTACGAACAGATCTTCATGCTCTACGACGACCCCCAGGGCGTAGTCGACAAGGCGCTGACTCCGACCGGCGAGCCGATGATGAAGGCAACCGACGACTACGGCGTCGTCCAGAAGGTATGGGCGATAACCGACCCGGCCAGACTCGCCACCGTGCGCAAGGCGCTGGCGGACAAAGTGATGCTCATCGCCGACGGCCACCACCGCTACGAAACCGCGCTCAGCTTCCGCCAGGAGATGGAGCGAGCCGGCGACGTGCCGAACGACGCCGCGCTTCGCTTCAAGTCCACGGCCTTCGTGAACATCTCCGACCCGGGCCTGGTGATTCTCCCCACGCACCGGCTCCTCTACGGCCTCACCAGCCCCAAGTGGAACGACATCGTGGCCGGCCTCGGCAAATGGTTCGAGGTCACGCCGATCAAAGACGCCGAAATCGAAGGCGCGCTGGCCAGGGCCGGCACCGACCACGTCTTCGTGCTCCACGTCGGCAGGAACCGGACCTGGGTGCTCCGTCTCACCGACAAGGCTGCAGTCGAAGAGCTCATCAAGGACCACAGCGCGGACTATCGCGGCCTCGACGTTGCCATCCTCCACTCCCTGCTCATAGAGAATGTACTTGGCGTCAAGGTGGCGGACATCGAGGACCACGTCGCGTACGAACGGGACCTGGCCGAGACCCTGGCCAAGGTAGACTCTTTCAGGTACCAGGCTGCGTTCATCATCAACCCGACCCGGGCCGACCAGGTGCAGAAGGTCGCCGCTCACGGCGAACGGATGCCCCAGAAGTCCACCGACTTCTATCCGAAGTTCGTGTCCGGGCTGGTGTTCATGGACATCGGAGACAAAGAACGGCTCTCCTGAACTTCGCCCCGGCAATGGACCACCTGAGCCACCCTCGCCCCTCCCTACCCCTCCAGGGGCAGGGAACAGAAGGGACGGGATGAAGTGGGGTATCGTCTATGCGGAGGTCAGTAGCCGTCTACAGAGAGGCAGACAGTGAGAGAGCCGAATCCCGGCGTGCCGGGATTCGGCCTTGAAAGGAAAGCAGAACATGAAACGTCACACCACGGGCCTGTTGCTCATCGCCCTCCTGGCCGCCACTGCGGTTGCGGCACCACCGGTCAACGGCGGGTTCGGCTGCTTCGGACCCACCATCGGCATAGTCAACTTCAATGGATTGAATCAGGCGTTCTCGGACGGCGGCATCCAGCTCACCGACAAGCCGAGTTCACTGCAATGGGGATTCGGCGGAGCCGGGTTCGTCCTTATTGACCGCGTCGTCCTCGGCGGCGGCGGCTGGGGTAGCTCCCAGACGATCGGTTCGGACGACCTGCGTGCTACCATCCAAATCGCGGGCGGTGAGTTCGACCTCGGCTACCAGATTCTCTCACTGAAGCGTCTCCTCATCGCGCCCGTGCTCGGCATCGGCGGCGGCGGGTACTCCATCGAACTCCAGAAGCTCTCCTCAGACCCGCTGACCTTTGGCCAACTGCTTCAGGAACCGGGC
>JAFGRF010000253.1 GCA_016935295.1 Caldifarciminota bacterium
ACGATTTCCGGGAAGCGAGTTGTGATTGTCGGCAGAGGCGAACTCGTTGGCAAGCCGCTGGCGAACATGCTGCTCCTGCGGGGTGAACGGGGAGACGCGACCGTGACGGTCTGCCATTCGCGCACAACGGACCTCGGTGCCGCTTGCCGCACCGCCGAGATCCTGGTAGTGGCTACCGGGCGTCCCAAGCTCGTGGCCCGTGATATGGTGAGTGAAGGCGTCGTGGTGGTGGATGCGGGTACAAACAGCGTCGATGGGAAGCTGGTCGGTGATGTCGATTTCGATTCGGTTGCGGCCAGGGCTTCGGCAATCACACCGGTCCCGGGCGGCGTAGGCCCGATGACCGTGGCGATGCTCCTCGCGAACACGGTTCGGGCTGCAGAATTGGCAGCAGGATTGGCAGACCGTGACTAGTCTGGATCGGGTCTTGGCCGCGGACCGGAGACTGGTGGAAGCGAGGCTGCACCGAGAGCTTCGGTCTCGACGCGACGTGCCGGCGCGGCTGTCCGCGGCGATGCGCTATGCAGTGCTGGGACTGGGCAAGCGCATCCGCCCGGTGCTCGCACTTGAGGCCTTCCGTGCTGCCGGTGGGCAGGACGTTGAGTACGTGTTGCCATTCTGCGTCGGCATCGAGTTCATCCATACATTCTCCTTGGTACACGATGACCTGCCCAGCATGGACAACGACGATTTCCGGCGCGGCCGGCCAAGCCTGCACCGCAAGTTTGACGAGGCGACCGCCATCCTGGCGGCCGACGGGCTCTTTGCCCGCGCGTTCGAGCTGTTCGCACGCGCTCCGGGTCCGGCTGAGCGGAAGGTGGAGGCCGTGCGTACCATAAGCAGCGCTGTCGGACCATCTGGAATGACCGGCGGGCAGATGCTTGACATCGATGAGACTCGGAGCGGCGACACAAAAGCAACCAACTCAGCGTCCGGTGCCATCGAGATACACCGCAAGAAGACGGCGGAGTTCATCGCCGCAGCGGTGGTTGCGGGCGCGGTCCTGGGTGGCGCGGCGCCGGCTGTTCAGCGGAAGCTTCGTCAGGCGGGACTGGCCCTTGGTCTTCTGTTCCAGATGACCGACGACCTGCTTGACATGGAGCAAGCCAGCGAGGCCGGCCGCTCCACTATGGTGTCGGCACTGGGCAGGGCGCGGACTGCCAGCCAGGCCGAGTCGCAGGCCGGGAAGTCGGAGCATGCTTTCGCATCGCTTGGCTCCAGCTATCGGGTCCTGGTCGGATTTCCCGGGCTGGTCCTGCACCGGAGGTCATGACCGTGGCGTTGCTTGACGGCGTCGGCTCGCCGGCTGATATCCGAAGGATGTCACCGGGCCAGTTGCGGGAGTTGGCCGGCGAGATAAGAGAGCTGATCGTCAAGACCACGGCCCGGAACGGCGGCCACACGGCGCCCAGTCTGGGGGTCGTCGAATTGACACTTGCACTCCACTACGTGTACGATACGCCGAACGACCAGATCATCTGGGACGTCGGCCACCAGTGCTACGCACACAAGATAATTACCGGCAGGGCCGGGCGGTTCGACACGCTGCGGCGGCAGGGCGGGATTTCCGGATTTCCAAAGAAAACGGAGAGCGAATACGATACCCTCGATACCGGCCACTCCGGCGACTCGATCAGCGTAGCCCTCGGTGCCGCGGTTGGGGATAGGCTCAGGGGCTCAAGCCGGCGTTCGGTCGCGGTCATCGGCGACGGCTCGATTGTGGCCGGGATGGCATTTGAAGCACTCAACAACGCCGGGTGCCTGAAGCAGGATGTGGTCGTTGTTCTGAATGACAACGAGATGTCGATTGCCCGCAGCACCGGGGCCATGGCCGGCTATCTGAACCGCATGATAACCGGCAAGATGTACAATCGGCTGCGCGGAGACGCCTGGAATCTCCTCGGGCTCCTGCCGCAAGACCTGAGCGGGAAATCGCGTGCCGCGGCACGCAAGCTCCAGGAAGGACTGAAGAACCTGGTCGTGCCTAGCATCCTCTTCGAAGAGCTCGGGTTCCGGTACGTTGGGCCGGTGGATGGGCATGATCTGACCTTGCTGATTGATACTTTCCAGCGTGTGCGGGAGCTGCGCGGGCCGGTCCTCGTGCACGTTGTTACGCGCAAGGGCAAGGGCTATGGGCCGGCGATGCGCCACCCGGAAGTCTTCCACGGTACCGGGCCGTTCGATGTCGGAACGGGCCAGCCGCCTTCCTCGCCGGGACCGTCGTTCACGGCGACATTTGGCGCGAAGATGGTCGAACTCGCCGGCAAAGACGAACGGGTGGTAGCCATAACGGCGGGTATGTGTCTGGGCACTGGCCTGCTGCCCTTCCGCGAGAAGTTCCCCAACCGTCTCTTCGACGTCGGCATCTGCGAGCAGCACGCGGTTGCCTTCGGGGCAGGACTGGCGATGGCGGGCGCCAGGCCGGTAGTTGCTGTCTACTCCACGTTCCTGGCGCGCGGGTTGGACCAGGTGATTCAGGACGTCTCCCTGCAGAAGTTGCCGGTCATCCTGGCCGTAGACCGGGGCGGGCTGGTTGGTGAGGACGGACCCACCCATCACGGAGTCTTCGACCTTTCCTATCTGGGCATGGTGCCCGGTCTGGTGGTCATGGCGCCGATGGACGAGGTCGAACTCGGAGCGATGCTCGAGTTCGCCGTCCGGTACCGGGAGGGGCCAATTGCCATCCGGTACCCACGCGGTGGGTCAGGGGTTCAGCCGGGGCCGAACCCAGCGCCGATCGAACTCGGCAAGGCAGAAGTGCTCCGTGAAGGCGATCAGGGCTGTGTGCTGGCGGTCGGCTACATGTCGGGCGTTGCCGCGCGCGCCGCGGACATTCTGAGGTCGAGAGGCCTGAACTTAACCTTGGTCAATTCGCGATTCGTCAAACCGCTGGACGCGGGTCTGATTATGTCGCTGGCCGAGCGGTTTCCCACTCTCGTCACAATCGAGGAGAACGTACTTGCCGGCGGGTTCGGTGCCGCGGTGAACGGACTGGTCGAGCGGTCCGGCGGGGTCGCACGCGTGGTCTCGCTGGGGCTGGAGGATCGGTTCTACGAGCAGGGGCCGAGAAGCTGGCTGCTCGACCAGGCCGGCCTCTCTCCGGAGAAGCTCGCCGCGAGGCTGCAAGAGTGCTTCGGCAGGAAATGACCATTGACCACGCCGCGATGTCCACTCGATAGCCAACCCGTTCGATCGTCGGCTCCCTCTGCTTCGGCCGGACCACGACTGATGGTTCGGTGGTTTTCGGGAATCGGCGTATTGCTGCTCGTTTGTTCTCTGGCTTCGGCGTACTCCCTGTACGACCCGCCGCGGATTGTACCCCGGGTCGACTACTCCCTGGGTCTCGTTTTTCTGGAGCGCTGGCGCGGCGATTACCTGATAGGAGTTGAACGGGTTCTGCCGATCAGCGAGTATCTCGACTACCAGCTTGCCCAGTCGGTCCGTGACGCCTGGCAGGATGAGGCACAGCGAAACCGGGAGAAACAGGAGCTCGCCGCCGACGCCTCGGGTCTGATACCGGACATACAGCTTCCCAAGCTGCCGCTCTTCGGAGAGGGGAGCAAGATAGACATTTCGGGCAAGGACCGCATTACGCTCGGCGGACGGCAGACGTTCGTCCACGGCACTGCGCAATCGCAGGGCAGCAGAAGTCTGTTTCCGGAGCTGAAGATGGAGCAGCAGCTGTCAGTCATCCTCAACGGTACTATCGGCGAACGTACCAAGGTGAACATAGACCACGACTCCGAGCGGCAGGAATCCCAGAACAAGGTCATGCTCTCCTATACCGGAACCGAAGACGAGATCATCCAATCGGTCGAGCTCGGTGACACGCGGCTCACCATCCCCGGCACCGGCTATACCGGCGACCTGCCGGCTCATCACGGCCTGTTCGGTGCTTCGGCCCGGGGCAAGGTGGGTGGCGTGGACGTGTACGCAATCGCCTCGCGCGAGCAGTCGCAGAGCCAGACCCGGAGTTTTGCCGGCAAGAGCCAGGTGAGTACCGATACCATCTACGAGTGCGACTACGTCAGCAGGAAGTTCTACTACGTGGACGCGCCCGGGACCATCACGAACCTGCGGGTCTACGTTGATGACCGCAACCCGAGCAACAACCAGTCGGCCTACAGGGCGATTGCGACGATGTTCCCGGACGCACCCGAATGGGTCCCGGACACCGCCAGGGGGGAGTGGACCTATGACCGCGCACCCGGCGATTTCGATTTGAAGGTCCTGGGCAAGGATTATGTGCTGGGGACCGGTAACGTCATCGAGTTCGCGAAGTCTCTCGACCAGTCGGACGTGGTCGGACTCGTGATTGTCACATCCGACACAACCATCGGCGGGAACAGGGAAGACACCCTCGATCCGCTCAACGATACCGTCATGCTGAAGTTGCTGAAGCCGGAGATCACAGACCGGCATTCATTCACCTGGGACTACGAGCGGCGCAACTACTACCAGCTTCCGCTGACCGGCATCACTCTCACTTCGGCATCGCTCCAGTACAACACGGGTCAAGGCAGTCCGGTCATCGAAACCGACACAGCCGGCGCGAACAAGGGCCGCAAGCTGCTGGAGATTCTCGGACTGGACCCGAACCGCGACGGCCTGCTGGCGTACCCTGAGTTTGATGGTTCGACCGGGCTGATCCGGTTTCCGGGCACCCGTCCGTTTGACTCGAGCGCACTGTCGGTTCGTGACAGCCTCATCTATCAAGTCGATCCGGCGACCCTCACGCGTGGCGAAGGCCGGAGCTACCGCATGATTATTGAGTATTCCAGCGCCACGGAGTCCTACAGCCTCGGACAACCGGATATCACGGAGAACTCCGAGAAGGTCAGGGTCGACGGCCAACTCTGGAGCAGCGGTACCGACTACACCATCGATTACACGGCCGGCGTCGTGTCTTTCATTCGGCCTCTGCCGCCGGACGCCGACATCCAGATAACCTACGAGTATAACCCGCTCTTCTCCGTGTCGCAGAAGTCGCTGGTCGGTGGCCGGGCGGAGTGGTCGGCGTCGCAGCAGGGCAAGCTCGGGACCAGTGTGTTCTACCGGAGCGAGAACACCCAGGACGAGAAGCCGTCACTTGGCTCCGAACCGTTCAGCCGTGTAATCGCGGAGACCGACGCCTCCTATGCCGTCACTTCCGACGCGGTGAGTGCGCTTCTTGACCGGCTGCCGTTGCTCCGGGCTCAGGCGCCTTCTTCATTCGGCGTGTCGGCCGAGGGCGCGGTCTCGATGCCGAATCCCAACACGCGGGGAGCGGCCTACCTCGATGACTTCGAGGGAACGACGATCACCCGTGACGTGTCCCTTGTACCTGTGCTCTGGTCGTGGAGTTCCGTGCCCGTGGGCAAGGATACCGCCCACTTGGCGCACACCCGCCTCGCCTGGGTCAAGCCGACGGTCGGCGTACGCAACGACAGCGTGTTCGGAGCCACTGAAGAGGGGGACCGGGACCGTCACGATATCCTGAAGGTGGCATTCACGCCGGACCCGGATGACCCGGGATCGTGGGCCGGTATGATGACGTCGGCCGCGCAGTCGGGCATGAGCATGAACCTGAGTGACGTCGAGGATCTGCGGATGATACTCAAGACACGGGATGCGACTGGGACGATCCACGTGACCGTCGGCATGTCGATTGACGAGGACGCGCCGCGCCGGAACCGGGGTGGGGCAATCGTCGGGCTGAACGGCCGGAATGACACCGAGGACAAGGATGTCAATGGTGTGCTCAGCGATGGGGAAGACACGGGCCTCGATGGTGTCTTCGGTGACGACAGCCAATGGGGTCCGGACTCGGCTGACGACGGAAACGATGACTACGACACCGACACGAATCCGCAGGGCACGGAAGGCAACAAGTACCTGGACCAGGAGGACCTCGACCGGAGCGGGTTCTCGCGCTACAACCACTACTTCGAGTGCAGCATCCCGCTGGGCGATGCCCGTTACTTCAGCGACCTCGTCAACGGCTGGAGGCTGTATCGCGTCTCCCTGCAGGACAGCACGGTTTTCAAGACCGTGGGCCAGCCGAAGTGGGAGGATATCAGATTGGTACGGGTCTGGTTCGACGGGTTCATGACGCCCGACACGATCGACTTCTACTCGATTGAGTTCATCGGCAGCCGCTGGACCGACCCGACGATTACGTCCTTGCGTGATACCGGCCGCATGCCGGGCCGCGTCCCGACCGACACCTCGGAGAAGGTCTGGGCGACCCAGGTGTCGCGCAAGACCGACACGAGTTACACCTCGCCGTTCCAACTCAAACGCGACGCCAGCGGCAACCTGGAGAGCGAGGCGGCACTGCTCTTCGGATACCGGGACCTGAAGGGCTTCCGCCGGGCGACCGTGGACAAGGCGGTCGCCGACCTGGAGGACTACAGGGAATACGGCGAGCTACGGATGTACGTCCATGATGACGGCAACGGCCTGGCCTTCCTACTGAGGCTGGGAGCGGATTCGGCCAACTACTACGAGTACCGCGCGCCGGTGACGAGCGGCAAGCTGGTGCCGGGCCGGGACGGGAAGTGGTACGAGTTCGTGATTCCGCTGGATTCGTTCCCGGTCCTCAAACTGAGACGGGGTGAGGCGGATGTGCCCGTGACGAACCTCTGGTCGAGCGGGCCCTACCGGATGCTCGGTACGCCGTCGCTCGCCGACGTCCGGTACACAGCGTTGGGGATTGAGAACCCGGGGAGTTCCAAGGTCTCCGGCGGGCTGTGGTTCGACGACATGCGTCTGACCGTTCCCCACAAGGAGGCAGGGTACGGGTTCCAGGCCAACTCCAGCGTGGCGCTCTCGGATTTCGCCTCGGCGAGCGTCAGCTTCAACTACTCCGATCCCAACTTCCGCCGATTCAGCGAGGGCCGCGGCGTGAAGGCCGGCGGGTTCGGTACGAGTGTCGGGGCGAGCGTCCGAGCCAACCTCGATCGCCTCCTGCCTCAGTCTTGGGGCCTGGTTCTGCCGGTCGGCTACTCCATATCCGACCAGCGCTCAGTACCCAAGTTCTCGCCGCTCTACCCCGACCTGTTACTTCCGAAGGCGCTGGCCTCGTCCGCCGAGTATCTTACCCGTGGCCGCAGTGAGGAGTTATCCCTCGACAATATCCACAAGCAGAGATCGAATAGCCGCTGGCTCAACTACACCCTTGAAGGTATGGCCCTGTCGTGGCGTAACCGTCGCGGCTTGACCCGCGCCGCACTTTCCGGCGACTCTTCGTCGGCGAGCACCGTGCAGTGGAGCTACGGGGTCGCGCCCGACTTGAAGATGAAGATCGGTTCCGACAACGAGCTTGCCCTGTTTCCGCAGAACATACGTATGGGCCTGACCAACGCGCGGCAGCGGTCGCTGCGCGGCACACGTATCAGCCCGGACAGCCTGTTCCGCTACGACACGCTCCAGGGCAACGGTCTCGCTACCGAGCTGGCGATAGACTACTCGCCAATCGAGGACCTGACATTCGGCTACGATGTTCAGACCGAGCGAGACCTGCTGGTTCCATCGCCCGAGAGCCTGTGGCTGGTCAATGTGGGCACCCAGGCCGGCCGGGAGTACAGCTTCGATGCGGGCTACAACTTCGAGATCGCGGATGCCATCACGCCCGGGGTCGACTTCAATGGTGACTACTCCGACGACCGTGTCAAGGTCGATACCGGGTACTCTGCGTACAGAAACATGAACAACTCCGGAGATCTGGAATTTACCTTGGGCCTTGATCTGCCGGAGTTGCTCGGCAGTGTCGCTCCGGCCGAACGGAAGTCCCCGAAGTCACGCGCAGCCAAACCGGAACCTGAGCCTATGGTCGACTCGCTGGTGCGCGATTCGCTTGCCGCCGGGGACACGGCCGGCAATGTCTCCCCACCCAAGCCGAGCCCGTTCGAAGCCCTGCAGCGGGGAGCAGGGAGTCTGTCCCGGGCGCTCGAACCGGTCGACGTCAGCTACACGTTCTCGCGTAACAGCGACCTGATCGGGGTGTACGAAGCCTCGCCCTGGCAGTATCGTCTCGGGTTCACAGACATGTTCACCTTTGACAGCCTCAACAAGCCGACCAGTGCGACTCGTGAGCACCGCAATACGCTGCGCGTTTCGACCGGCGGGCAGGTGCGCGAACTGACTGCGCGCATCGCCTACCAGATGTCTGAGGGTCAGGACCTGAGCAGCATTCTGACTAGCACTACCCTTGACCGGAGCACAACCTGGCCGGACCTTGATTTGACATTGGGCAAGGTCCACGCCCTGTTCAGGAACTGGGCGACCGACTCAAAACTGTCTGCCAGCTACCGGCACCAGCAGGATCTGAGCGGGAGGTTTGTCCGCTACTACGAGCCGACGAACGGCGACAGCGTCGCCCGCGAGTCGCTAGGTATGTACGGTCGAACGGAGACCAACCAGCATGAACTCAGCCCGCTCGTGTCCTGGAGTACAACATGGAAGAAGCGGGTAAGCACGACTCTCTCGGCCAACTACACGTTCGGATCCACCGTGAGCTTCCTGGACGATTCGGGCGTGAGCCGCAGTGTGACCTACTCGAACACGCGGGGGATGAACCTCTCCCTTTCCTATACCTTTTCGGCGCCGCAGGGGCTGCGGCTCCCGTTGCTCGGCAAGCTCAAGTTCTCATCGGACCTGAGCCTGACCTGGTCGCTGCGCATGTCGCGGAATCATCGGTGGCAACAGCGCTGGGTCGGTGACGTGCAGGCCGACTCGATCAGCGAGCTCCAGGACGACAACAGCTTCGGGACCTCGGTTGCCGCATCGTATCGTTTCTCGCGAAGCATCGAGGCCGGGCTCAGCACGGAATACAGCCAGACGCGGCCTTTGTCGGTCACGACGACTGAGTCGATGGGGCTCGATATCTGGGTCCTGTTCCGATTCTAGTGAACCGCCGCGAGCGGGCCGTTCTGCTTCTACTGACAGCAGCCTTCCTGGTGGGGAGCGGAGTTTTCTACCTCCGGCGCGCCGAACTTAGACGTCAAGCCGCCATGAGCCCGGTTGCTGTGACTCGGGATACTCCGGTCGCGGATACGGGAGGACGGGCGGCCGTAAGGACACCCGTAGACCTCAATCGGGCGACGCCGCGCGAGCTTGACGGACTGCCCGGAATCGGGCCGGTGCTGGCAGCGAGGATAGTCGAATACCGGCAGCGCAGGGGGGGATTCCGAAGTGTCAGCGAACTACGATCCGTTTCCGGAATCGGTGGAAAGAAGTACTTAGCTCTGAAGGGTCTGGTGATCGCCGGACCGGTTGGCGTCGGGGTTGACTCAGGCCGGTAGCCGACCTCGATCCGGCGGCTTCAGGGTGGTCAACAGACTGTAGTTGAACAGGCGCGCGTTGACATTCGTGCCTGACTCAAGTGTGCGCGACAGCAGGAACCTCACTGCCCGGCGCAGGTACTCGGTCTCGCGGCTGAGGTTCGCTTCGATGACGCCGGGACTCGTTCGCGCATAGACCGAGGCGCCGCCGAGCTTGACGCGCAGCGTCTCCTGGTAGAGAAAGAGCAGAGTTCCGGCAATCGCCGCAGGCAGGGCATCGCCTGCGGCACCGAGCGTAGACAGGACCGCTCCTTCGTCCGAGCCCAGCCGTCCCGAGAAGTAGTCCACGACCGGCGCGACGAGGAACTCCTCCCGGTTCTCGAGGAAGCGCAGCGCAGTCCCTATCGAGCCGTCGGACACGGCCGATGCAAGCTCGGCATCGGTCGCC
>JAFGRF010000254.1 GCA_016935295.1 Caldifarciminota bacterium
GACCGGCCGCGTCCCGGCGCGGGTCATCACCATCGTCGTGTAGGCGATATCGGCATCGTACTCGTCGTTCTCGTCGTTGACCCCGGACTTGATTTCAGTCATCCGCCAGCCAGTACCCTCGCGGGTGATGATGTCGGCCCGGGTCGCGAAGCCGTCGACCAGGAACCCCGCCTCGAGGATGGTCACGAGTGCCGGGTCGGCCATCAACCGCCGGGTGTGTTCGGCCGCGGCGGTCATCTCGGCCTCGTGGACCCGCACCGCGCCCGGCAACAGCGCCCGCGCCCGGCGGTGCACCTCCATCCCCTCCTCCATCCGCAGCAGGTCGCCAGTCGACGGCGCGCCGCCACCGACCCCCCGGTTGTACCACGCCCGGGTCGGGCACTCCAGCGCCTCGAGAAACGTCTCTTTGGTAATGTACGACATCGATCGATGGCTAGGAATCGCCCAACGTGAGCTTGGCGCGGGCGACATAGCCGTCGCTGTCCACGTAGTAGAGCCGGAGACCGAACACCAAGCCGTTCGGACTGTCGTAATGGTAGAGCGCAGTGTGCGACCGCAATCGCGGCCGGCGGTCGCGCCGCCACAGCACGACCACGCCGTCGATGAGCGAATCCGTGTCGCTCACAAAGCGTTCGCAGTCGTCGTACGAATGCCCGATCATGTCCTCGTCCGGGTGCGAATGGAACATCCCCAAGTAGTCCAAACCTAACCTCTGCGCCAGCACTCGCGCGCGCCTGCGCAGGGCGTACTCGTCGTAGTCGACGCGGCTATGAGTTGCCCGGGAGCGATACCGCACGGCCCGCCTGAGGGCGAGCATCCCGCCCTGTTTCTCCTGACCGTACAGCAACCCCAGCGCCTCCTGCCTGCCGCGCGCCCGGTACCCGGCCAGCGCGATGTCGCGTATCTCCCGGAACGCAGCCGGGTCAAGGACAATAGCCTTCAGCGGACCCTGGCGCGACGGCATGTCAGAGGGTCAAGCGCCGGTGCGACTAGCTGTCGCCAAAGGACTTGTCGGCTGCCTCGACGGCCGCCTTCAGCAGTTCGACCCGGGACTGCGCTGCCTTCAGCCCTGCCGTGGCCTTCCCGGACGCGGCCCGGCGGACTGCCGCGCTCAGCGCGACTCCATCCTTGAACCGAGCCCGCAGCTTGGACGGCAGCCGTCTCCAAGTGCGGTGCCAGAGCCGGTCGGCGCCAACATCTTGGAACGCGGCCGCGAGCCTGCCGGGCGACCTGAGCATCAACTCGGCGGCCGGTGCTCGCCCTCCCGCGGCTTGCCGGTACCTGGCCCGGAAGTAATCCTCCGCGGCAGAAACGGTACACGCCACGGCCTGGCGCAGCAGCACGGCAGCCTCGTGTCGACTGATGGGCTTCGGACGCTCAGGCCAGGCCTCCTTCAGCATCGAGTAGCTCCACAGGCTCTCTGGACGGCCGGACCCCGGCTTGGCACTGGACGCGGCCATCTGCCTGTACACGGAGTGCAGGATGGACCTCACCTTGTTCGGCCGGAAGCCAAGTTCGTGCCACTCGTGCAGATGCAGCAGCGCCTCGGCGTCGGCAACCGCGCGCCTGAACTCAGCCAGAAGCCCGGTCTCGTTCGTGCCGGCTCCATCCATCTTGCCTCCTGCTCACCTCGGCCAACAGGCACCGCGCCGAGGATACCCGACGGACCGTCCTTCTCAGCCGCCAAGACCGGCGGCTAGTTGTCGGTATCGACGTCCCAGGTGGTCTTCGACCCCTCGAACCCCTCGAACGTCAGGCCGCGGATGGTCCCGATCTTCTTGGTCTTCTTCCCCTTGGCCTTCGCGGCCTTGGGCTTCTTGTCGACGGTTTTCTTGGTCTTCTTCGCCGGGCTCTTCGCTTTCGGCATCATTCCTCCCTTGTCGCGTTTAGATCCTCACCGCCAATCTCAATGGGAACAGCTGGCTCACGCGGCTACGATATGCTAATAGTCCAAGGTGTCAAGCGTAGCCGGTCAGGAAACCCAGGACAATGAGCGTCGTTGTTGTTATGCGAGCTTGTCCACCACGTCGAGGATTGGCCGCAGTTTGTCGCCGAGCTTGTCGGGGTTGCCGTGCAACCCAGCTCCAGAGATGTTGCACCCGGGGGTTCCCGTGACGCACCCGAATGCTATTACGACAATCGGACACTCATCGGGCCTGTTTCGCAGCGGCGCGAGGTTCTTCTCAATTGCCCCATAGTCACCATTGTTGGCTTTCACTTCAACTAGGCCGATGAGTCTGGCGACACCGGTCGTCGCGGGAATGGACCAGACAGCGATGTCTGGCTCGCGGTACCGCCTCCCATTCGACCCATCGTAGTAAACTCGGTAGTTGGCCCGGATCTCGAACCTGGAGCCGGTCGCCACGAAACGCCGCTGTTCGCTCCCAGGCATGGTGCGTTCGTCCAGCTTGAAATCTCCGATTCCTCGAAGCTGTACCAGCAGCAGTCGCAAGACCAGAATCTCCGCCAAGAAGGCAGTGAAATCACGATTTGCGTTGCCGCGCCACGCCTCCTTCATCCTGAAGCAGTTGTGTTCGTATACGGCATACAGATCCCGGCAGGTCATGGTCTGCCAGCGGCGCACGCCGCTGCCGACCTCGGCTCCAAGGTGGTCGTCGAGCGCCTGAACAAAGAGCCCTATGTCTGGAATGACCGGCACAACGGTGATGGGGGCTTCGGGATTCCCGTCATTCATGATGCGCCGCCCTCGACAATCCGGATTCCCCTTTCGGTCAGGCCATAGAGTTCATACGCCAACTGGTCAATCGCCTTGCCGGTCGCGGCGGTCAGGCGCTCGATTGTCGCCGCGCCCTTGGCGCAGGGTAGCACCTCATGCCTGTCGAACGCCCCGACGAAGGCGCCAACACGCCACGGCATGTCGGCGGGGTAGGGTGTCGAACGAATTGTGTTGAGGCATCAGACAGCGGCCTGGGCCTCATCGAGAACACGGTTCATATCGCGCAACCTCGGTGTGCATCCGCTGAAGACGGCCGAACCACTGCCAGGCGTATCGCTCCTAGGCATCATGCTGTGCTTCACAGGGAACTCAATCCCCTCGAACTGATCCTTCGTCACGATCCAGAATCCGATTGGGCGAAACCCCTTGTCTAGCCGAACAAGGTAGAGCAGATCCCAACCCGCATGGATGGGGGAAATGCGACTCGTGGCCGAGTGCCCAGAAACCGCCTTGACTTGGATCAGCTGCACACTTCCACTTCCCTCCCGAACGATCAGATCGCACTCCTTGGTCGAACTCTTGGCGTACTCGACCTGCGCGTCGGCATATTCCATCTGCGCGAAGAGCTTCGCGTAGAACTCGGCGAAGACACCTGTCTTCTGGTCTCCCTTCGACAGAGGGCCTGATGGTCCCTTGAACTGGTACGTCTCCACGGCGTTGTACGCCTTGGCGTAGTCGTCTATCGCCTTGAATATCTTTCTCAAGACAACTCCTGTTCTACGCAGTCATTGCACTGCCACGACAAGCCGGCGGGCTCGGGTGTCACGCGGGCGGTGGCCCGAGTGGCTCGGCCGAACACCTCCAGCCAGACCGGATTAGGTCAGCCAGGACGATGTACGAGACGAACGGCGACCCGTAGCGCGACGTGGCAATGTACCGATAGTGCGAAACCAGCTCGTCAAACGCGGGCCATAGCTCCTCGGGCAGAGTATTGCGAGCCTCCTCGAGTTTCCCGCTGCGTTGCTCACTCATCGGGCGCACCTCACGCAGGCAAGATATTGCAGCCGTACAGGGTGTCAAGCCTGCAACTCGGCACTTAGCGTATGTCACCAAGCATGCTGATATCCAGAATGGCGCTCGTGGCCCCTCAGGCAGTGATAGCTCTGTCGGCAGCCTCGACGACAGCCCGCACCAGCTCGACCCACTGCTTCACCTCCCCCGGACGTATGGGTGATGTCCTGCTGCCGGACCGGTCAGCGTCATGGACAATGCGGTTCCTGCGGTCGGTTATCTTCTGAACCGCCGCGCTAAGCAGAGCTCCGTCCTTGAACTGCGCCTTGAGTGGATTCGGCATCTCCTGCAGGATGTTGTTCCACAGGGACTTGACGCCGATCTCCTTGAATACGCGGGCAACCTCGCTGGGGGCCTGCAGCGTCTGCTCGTCCACGTACTGTTCCAGCAGGACGCGCCGCCAGTATCCCTTTCGTTCATAACGCTCAAGGCTGACGACGGCCCTGAATGGAATCAACGCGTCCCATATTCCAAGCGCACCCTTACACCCGATGGCAGCGGCCACCCTGTCGCAAGCCACTGCCTTGTACTTGTCGTGGAAGAAACCATCCATGCAGGATACCGCAGACGCTACCGCCTGGCGGAGAAGCACAGACAGCCCGGTTGCAGTAAAGAGCGCTGGGTCGCCACCCCTAGACCTGTTGACAATGATGTAGTACTTCCACCCTCTTTCAAACTTCTGGGCGGCATCGATGTCATCCGACTGGTTCAGGTGCAGAGTGTTCCTGAGGGCCGCCCTCCGCTCGGCATGGAGCTTGTGTTTGCGTTCGGACACCAACTCGTCGTACAGATGCAGGAGTTTCTCGACCTCGGCATAGTTGTGTAGAAACGCCTCCAGCGGCTTGGGCTTCTTCGGCCTGCCTGCGGGCATACTTCCTCCCTATGACACCTCACGTCAGCACCCTATCTGCGACGGCGCAGCCCCTTGCGGGCCGTCAGTCGCACGAGGCGTTCAATCCGCCGCACCAGGTCTTCTGAGGTGGTCGTGACGATGCGCACGGCTCGCACGCTCCGGGACCGGCCAGACTCGCGGAGGACCCGGACGTACTTGTTCACGTGTCGCTCCAAGCGGACATACTTGGCGGCGAGCCGGCCCCTCTTCGGGGCGACCATCGCCACCAAGACGTCGGCTCGGTCGATAGAATACCGCCTCCCGCCGATTCTAGCAGCATCGGCAAGCACGACACCGAATATGTCGCCGAGGATGGTCTTCGGCCGCGAAGTTCGCTCCTCAATCTCCGCCA
>JAFGRF010000255.1 GCA_016935295.1 Caldifarciminota bacterium
CGGACCAGGCCGGAGATGGTATCGTCAGTGATCACTGGCGGGTTCGACTTCCGGAAGCGCAGCGGCGGCGACCAGGCGGAAGACTTCCCGTTCGCGTTGCGGGCCTGGACCATTATCTCGTGCCATCCGGGGTCATCGAATGAGTGTTTGATGTAGGCTGTCTCGCCGCTGGAGTACCGTCGCGTCGTACTGGTCTGACCGTCACCCCAGTCGAAGGTGTACTCCAGTCCCGAACCGCCCGGGTCGGTCGTCGTGGCAAGGAACCAGAGCGAGTCACCAACGACATCAGTCCACGGTGCAGTCGGCGTCAGCGGCGGCTTCGCGCAGCCGGCGAACGCCGCCAGTATGAAGCCGGCAATGATCAGAGCTTTCTTGAGCGTCATCGTTTCTCCTCAGGGTCTTCCCGCCCAGCCGGAGTGGGCGTTGTCGTGGTTGTAGGTAGGCCAAGCGGTGTTGGCCATCTTCAGGGCGCCGTGGGCGATGCAGACCAGCGCATCGCCTGTCGCCACGTACAGGTCGCCGTTCGGGCCGATGACAGGCGAGGTGTAACCTTCACCATCGAGGCGCTTCGTCCGGCGCCGATCACCCCAGAGTGAGTCTTGGACGGAGTACTCCCAAAGCGTCTGACCTGCGCTGCCGATGCAGCACGTGTACCCATCGGGATCCACGACAATGACAGAGCTGTCCTGAACGACGCATGGTGTGTTGCTGTAGGCGTATATGCTGGCGTCGGAGACCCAGCGCTGGCGGCCCTCGGAGTCGAAGCACCTGACCCGGCCGTCGCGGTCAATCACGACGACATCATCATTCCAACCGACCGCGGTGCAGTTGGCCCAAAGCTCGGGAGCAGAGGCGCCCCACGCCAGAGTACCGTCAGGGTTGAAGCAGTAGAGGCCTCCTGACTGGTCGGCGACGATTATCCTGTTGCGGCTGTCAATGACCGGCGAGCCGCCCACCAGAATTCGCGCTGAGTCTTTCCACAGAACTGCACCGTCCGAATCCACAGCGACCAGGAATGAGCAGTCAGCAAGCGCATCGTATCCAACCGCGTACACGTTTCCGTCCCGTCCAACTGCCACGTTGTTGTCGATGGGACCCCAAGTACCGAGAGGCAATGTCCAGTCCAGCACTGCGGAATCACCGCGGTCGCGAACTCGGTGGAGAAAGCATGCCCAGGGCGGTGGGCTAGTAACGTAGATTGCGCCGTCAGGGGCAAGCGCGGGAGTGCAATAGCCTTGGCACGAGTCAATAGCCCATCTGAGCAATCCGGTGCGCGCATCAAGACAAACCAGCCCGCTACTCCAGTCATTGAAGTAGAGGCGATCACCGTCGGCGCTGAGTGACGCCCCGTAGTCACTGCCATCCATCGGCGTGCTCCAGCGCAGTCGTCCGTCGAGCGTGTAGCAGAACGCGCTGGTGCCGTAGAGCACGGGTTCGCCGTCAATCGAACCCAGAGTGGGCGAGCCGTCGCAGTAGATCTCTTCGTCGTAGGTATCCCAGATGACCGCCATGCCGCTGACGTTCACGGTCTTGGCGGATTCAGGTTTCGCTACCATGTTGCCCTTGTCCCTGGCGACGGCCCATACAGTGTGCGGACCAGTCGTGGTCCAGAGGCAGGAATCGGTCATGACGCTTCCGCTCGGGACGAACGGCGTCCAAGTTCCGCCTTCGTTACCGTCCCATATGAACTTCACGCTGACGCTGTCGCCGTCCGGGTCTGTTACCTGGACCGACGCATGGTACCAGCGGTTGACCGCCCAGCGGACCAGGCCGGAGATGGTATCGTCAGTGATCACTGGCGGGTTCGACTTCCGGAAGCGAAGCGGCGGCGACCAGGCGGACGACTTGCCGTTCTCGTTTCGGGCTTGGACTCTGACCTCGAACCATCCGGGGTCCGCGAAGGAATGTCGCACGTAGGCGGTCTCGCCGCTCCGGTAGCGACGCGTCGCGAGTATCTGGCCGTCACCCCAATCGAACGTGTACTCGAGCCCAAGGCCACTCGGGTCGGTCGTCGTGGCAAGGAACCAGAGCGAGTCATCCACGATGTCGGTCCACGGGGTAACCGGTGTTAGTGGCTTCCTTCCGCAGCCGAGGAATGCCGAAACCAGCAGCAGGACGAGAGCTGCCCGAATCAGACACTTCATATGTGCCTCCATGGCGACTGGACGCCTATTACCGGCAACGTTCTACCCGAAGCGCCCCCAAAGTCAAGTATGTGCAGAGGGACTTGACAAAGGTCGGCCGCGGACGAGAATTAGGTGACGGCCGGGGCAACTACATGGCCGTCGGAGTGAGGTCAACATGAAGTCACGTTCCGTGGTTCTGGCTGCTGTCGTTGCAGCGTTGCTGTTTTCGGTCGGCGCGGGCTGCGGCAGGCGGATGCAGCCGCCGGTCATTGACTCGGCGGTGGCGATCCCCGACGGCTCATCACCGCGCGGCGTCACGCTCGTGGTACGCGCACACGACCCGGACAGTGACAGTATCCGCCTGCGTGTTGAGTGGGGAGACAACACCGAGACGCTTACGGCGTTCTACTGCAGTCCGTGCAGCATCGAGCTTGGCCACTCCTACTCGGCCAGCAACGTATGTCCGGCGGTAGTCTACGCCTTCGATATGAACAATGTCTCCGAACCCGTGATAACAACCGTACCGATTGAGCCCTGCGGGAAGGTGCTCTGGTACTGGCAGGACCCCGAGCAGGGCGCGATGATGACCTCAGCGCTCGTGGCCAATGATGGCGAGGACGAAGTCGTGATGAGTTACTCGTGGGATGACTTCAGGTTCTATGCAGTCAGAGTCAGCAGTGGCCAGAGCAAGGCCTCGGCCCACACCAAGTTTACCGAGTACGATTTCGACGGCCATCCTGCCTTGTGCGCAGCCACGGGTCACGTTATCGTCGGCAGCAACGAGGGGGAGCTGTACGCATTGACGCTCGGCAGTCTGGCGCGCGCCTGGCGGTGGCCGGACGTGTCGACGGAGACGCTCGAACCCTTTGTCCGGTTTGGCGCACCGGCCATCAAAGGCTCCGACATCTACGTCGGTCGCGACCAGGACTACGACAGCCTGTACCGGTTGTACAAGTTCACGGACCTTGGCGGGTCGGTCACAAAGGCGGCCGACTACGTACTGGGAACCTGCCAGGCGGTCGTCGACGCGCCGGCAATTGACGCTGACGGCAGCGTCTATTTCGGCACCGACTCGGGCTACCTCATCAAGATCGACGCCAACCTCAGTTCGCCCGTCTGGCGTGTGGCGGTGGAGCGGGGCAGCGAGGTTCGCAATCCTGCGCTTGGCGGAGATGGAACCATCTACTGCCTGACCGACTCGCTCGGCCTTTCGGCGTTCTACGCCGCCAACGGGTTCCCGCTTTGGTCGAGGCCTTTCTACGGCAAGCCAACACGGCTGGCGGTCGGCAGTTCCGCCATCTTAGTCGGCACGTCTGCGGGCATGGTCTACTCGGTAAGGCCACAGGATGGCAATCTCAACTGGATGCGGCAGATCGGGCGCGGCGGTTTCGAGACCGCACCGATTGTCGCTGCCAATGGCTATCTGTACATCCAGGACGACAACGACGTTCTCTATTGTCTGAAGCAGGACAACGGTGCGGTCTGGTGGGTTTGCGACTGCAACTCCTACCTGCCCGGCAGCGGGCGCGGCGGCTCGCCTCGACCGAGGAAGACCGGGCTCACCGACTACGACCCGAACCCATCCATCACGAGTGACGGCAACATCCTCGTTGTCGGCCGAAATGCCCTGTTCTGCGTGGCCGGCTACGCCCATTGTCCGCTTGACCCTGACGCGCCCTGGCCCAAGTGGCAGCGCGACCTCTACAACACCGGCTATATCAGTGGAGGTAGATGAACACGAAGTCGCGTCGAGCCGTACGCGGTGCACCGGCCGACACCAGCGGTCAACGTTGCACGAAGTAGCCGATCCCCGTTGTCCCGCGTCTAGCGGACATCGTAGACCACGAATGAACCGTTGCCGGCAGAGAAGAGGGGAGTGAAGCGACAACCGTCCAAGGTGTAGCCTCTGCGCCCGCGCATGGGTTCGAACAGCGGTACGTACTTGCAGGGGTCGGTCGGCATGAAGACGGCAAGCGCGGGGAGCAAGTCGTCCGGTCTGAATCTCCCCGTGAGCATGTCGTAGCCGACTGCGCGGAGAGTCCGACAAGGAGTGGCTCCCGCATCCACGTAGGTGCCGACTTCGCGGTATGGCAGCAGCACGGAACGGTAACCGGAGGTTCCCTTCTGCGCCACGAACCGTGCAGTCTGCTCCAGGTCCTGAATCAGCGGCTGGCGGGGCAGGAGGTCCACGGACGTGAGGGGGAAGAGCGTGTCGGGGTTACCGTAGTAGTAGGTCCGATGCGGGAACTGCCGCATGATCAAATAGTCGGCAATGCCCTGGTGCCTGACGTAGATGACGGGGCCTTCGAAGTTCAGCGTGTTGTGGAGGAACTGGGCGCCGTAGTAGTCCGCGGAGTCGGAAGGGCTGTTGCCGACGAAGACGATGGCATTGCTGATGTTCCGGCTGACTACTTTGGCGTGCAGCTGGTCGTCCAACCCCCAGTACCGATTCCCGTAAGACTTGAGTGCCTCCGGGAAACCGATGGCCGCCGTGGCAGCCATTGTCAGACCAACGGTCAGCGCTAGTACATTCCGGGTTTCCGTTTCCGTGCCCGCGGCACGTCCCGCGAAGCGAGGGAATTCGACAAACCCGCGTGCACTCAACAGGAGGATGGGCGCCAGGCCTTCATACAGGAACCGCGGGCCGAAGCAGAGATCCTGAAACCAGTAGAAGGAGTATAGAATCGGCAGCGAGACGAAGGCGGCCAACAGCACCCAGTCAGCCGGATTGCGGGTGAAGGTCAGCAGAAGCAGCAGTACCAGGAATAGCCCGGGAACCGGACTCCGGAAGAACAGAGAGAGGTTGAGGTTGTTCAAGTTGCTGCTGGTCTGCAACAGACCGCGGAGCGGTGTGAAGATTCCCAGGTACTCGAAACCCCGAGCGCCGAATCCCAGCCCCCAGCCGGGACTTGCGTACTCGAGTCTGCCATAGGCCTCGTAGCCCGAGAGCAGCGGACTGCCGGTAGTCAGATAGTTATAGAGGCCATACGCGCCGAGGCCGAGCAGCACCGGCACCAGCAGGGTCGCGAACGCCGGCAGCGCCTTCCAGCGCGCCTTGACCAGAAGCCAGACGCTGTAGCCCGCCACAGGGAGGGACAAGGCCAGCGCGCTCAGCGGCCGGATGTTCAACGCCATTGCCAGCGAGAGGCCGCTCAGCAGCGGATCGGCAAGGCTTGACCGGGAACGGCTGCCACGCAGGGGCCGGATCGTGCGGAAGAAGAACAGCAGGAAGAGCGAGAGGAAGAGCAATCCAGACGCGTGGTTCATGTACTCTGATGACATGAACAGAAGGAACGGTGAAGCCAATCCGAGCAGGGCGGCGATGCGCCCGGTCCGCTCGTCGTAGAGCTCCCGGCCAAGGAAGTAGAGCACGACGATTTCGGCCGAACCAAGCAGCGGATTGATCAGCCACTCGGCGTGAATCAGCGTGCCAAGCGCCAGTAGGAGAGAGTGACCGAACGGGTGCTGCGAGAACATTCTCGAGCCGTCATTGAAGATGTGGAGGTAGCCCGAGAAGAACTCGTCAAAGCGGGCCGGCAGAGTGACTCGGCCCGACGCGAAGATCCGGCCCTGGAATACTTGACCCACGCTGTCCTGAATGTGAGGGATGTGCTGAAACGCGAACCAGGAAATCAGGTTGGTCAGGACCAGCACAGCGCCCGAGGCCAGCAGCAGGAAGAAAGCCGGATTGAGCCCCCGCATTACGAACCTCCAGGCCGGCCGAAGCAGCGAAAGAGCACGTTCCAGCGTCGAGCTTCCAGCGGCCAGCAGGAGCACGACAGCGGTGCTGCCCAGTGCGAGCTGCGCCATCATCCCTCTGTCGCTTGCTTGCAGGGGGAATATGGTGAAAAGGAAGCCCAGGACCGCGACTGCGGCCAGCAGTGCGTGGGCGCGCGACTGCCCGATCCGTAGTAGTAGCGCACGACCGGTTCGCTTCGACGCGAGCACGAGAATGATGGCGGCAATCGGCGCGAGCCAGACGACGATGAACGGGATACCCAGGCTCGTTTCCGTACCTGGGACCTGCAGCATGAGCTGCCCCTCGGTGTTCAGGGAGAACGCATGCCAGCGTCCGGACGACACGAAGACGGCAAAGAGGAGCGCAGCTAGGGCTGTCAGCGCGAGGCGACCGGCGCTACGGATCACTGGCCGGCCGGCCCGGCGGGACTCGAACCTGCGGGAAGCCGGCGAACGTTTCACATGGATCAACGGTTGCTGTCAGAAGCGGCGCGACTCATGGCGGCACGGAATGGTACAGCCGGCAGATGGTAAGTCAATCACGCGCGGCTATCTGGAAGTGCGCCGAGATGGGCTGATGCGCGACCAGCCTCGAGAATCAGACCCGAGACGACGTCTGCTCGGCTGTTTGATTGGTGGCTGGCGAGCAGCTCCCAGCCGGGCTTGGTTGAAAGCCGCCGCCACGCGGCTATTCTCTTGCCGTGACTGAGAAGCCCAAGCCGATTGCCATTGCCCTGCTATCCGGCGGTCTGGATTCGACTCTGGCCGCCAAGGTGATTCTCGAGCAAGGCATCAAGGTCATCGGCGTCAACTTCGCGGGCGCGTACTGCCCGCGGCCGAGGGTAGGGAAGAGGAACGCAGAGAAGGCAGCCGAGCAACTGGGCATCGAGCTTGTGACCCTGCCCATTGATGCGGACTTCATCGCCATGGTTAAGCATCCAAGGCACGGCCGGGGCAAGAACATGAACCCGTGCATCGATTGCCACACCCTGATGATTAGGAGAGCCTGGGCCTTCGGCCGGACGCGCGGCGCGGACTTCGTTGCCACCGGCGAGGTGCTGGGTCAGCGGCCGATGTCGCAGAACCGGCAGTCGTTGGGCGTCGTCGCGCGAGACTCTGGCGTAGGCGAGCGGCTTCTGCGTCCGATGTCGGCGAAGCTGCTAGACGCAACCGCGCCCGAGCGCGAAGGTCTGGTTGACCGCGAGCGGCTATTGGACATCGAGGGTCGACAGCGAACCCGCCAGATGGCGCTGGCAGAGGAGTACGGCATCAAGGACTACCCGAACCCGGCTGGCGGATGCCTGTTGACGGAGGAGGTTTTCTCGAAACGGCTGGCTGAGGCATTTGACCGCGGCGAGGATTCACTTGATGTCATCGAGTTGCTCTCGCTGGGCCGGCACTTCCGGCTGCCATCAGGGTCGCGGCTGGTTGTGGGTCGCGACAAGGAGGAGAATGATGAGCTGCTGCGGCGCAAGCCGTCAGGCGCGGTCGTGATCGACGCGTCCGCCCTCCCGGGTCCTGTCGGTTTGGCGCTTCCGTCTTCGGGCCCCGATGCTCTGGTGGATAGTAGTGACAGTACCCTGGCAGCTAGGATCTGTGCGAGATACAGCGACAAACGCAAGGAAACGCGCGTGCGGGTGTTTGTCGCGGGCGAGGCAATCGAGGTTCGGCCCGCAACCGAAGATGAGTCAGCCAAGTTGCTGGTTGGATGACAGGAGGCACCATTTACTAGGGACGCTACCCGTTTTCTGTTGACAACAGCGAGGCCGGCTATATCGTAGTCCGTGCCCCGCATGGCGCGAGTTGTCGTTCCAGGCGTTCCCCATCACATCACCCAGCGGGGCAACCGTCGCGAGACAGTCTTCTTCGTGAGATCCGACTACCGCATGTACTTGCGCCTGCTTGCGGACTATTCGGCAGAACGCGGGCTTGAGATTCTCTCCTACTGCCTCATGCCCAATCATGTCCACCTTGTCGCGGTGCCGGCCGAGGCCGGCTCGCTGGCGGCCGTACTCAAGCCGGTACACCTTCGCTACGCGCAGCATGTCAACCTCTCGCAGGAGTTCAGCGGCCGCGTCTGGCAGGGCCGGTTCTATTCCTGTCCGCTCGACGCCGATCACACTGCAGCGGCAATCCGGTATGTCGAGTGTAACCCAGTACGTGCCGGAATCGAGCATCGCGCCGTTAACCATGAGTGGAGCAGTGCCGCCGCCCACGCGGGACTCAGGCGCGATCGTCTCCTGGCACCGGACATCAGCGAGTGGGTTTCGGTCGCTGATTGGTCCGACTGGCTTGCAGAGGCGGAACCGCAAGACTTCGTCACGCGGCTGCGCCTTCACACCCGCACCGGACGTCCGCTGGGGGACGCCACGTTTGTGCAGAAGTTGGAGAAGGAGAACGGTCGCAGGTTGCACGCGCTACCCTGCGGCAGGCCAAGCGGCAGCAAGGAAAATGGGTAGCGTCCCTAATTACTGGGCTTGACTTGGATGCGGTCGCTCATATAGTTTAGCCCGACGTGCGAATCAAAGAGCTTCAGCTCATCGGGTTCAAGTCTTTCCAGGACAAAGCGACGCTGCGGTTCTCTCCGGGCCTGAATGCCGTTGTCGGCCCGAACGGCTGCGGCAAGACCAACGTGCTCGACGCGCTGCGCTGGGTCCTGGGCGAGCAGTCTTTCACGCTGCTGCGCTGCGCGAAGAACGAGGACCTGATCTTCGGCGGCACGGCCACGGTCGCGCCGGTCAACATCGCGGAAGTGAAGCTGGTTCTGGACGACGTTGCGCAGACCGAAGGCCAGCCGGCTGCCGAGGTCGAGATAAAGCGCCGCTACTTCCGTTCAGGCGAGAGCGAGTACTACCTGAACAAGCAGCCCTGCCGGCTGCGCGACATCCAGGAGGTCTTTTTCTCGTCCGGCGCCGGGACCAAGGCCTACTCGATATTCGACTTGCGCCAGATGCGCGAGATCATCTCCGGCAACATCCGGAAGATGTTCGAGGAGGCGGCGTCACTTGCCAAGTACCAGGATGCCAAGGCCGACTGTCTGCGCAAGCTGGATTTGACCAACAGCGACCTCCTGCGCCTCGATGACATTATCGCCGAGCGCGAGCGGTATGTGCGCAGCCTGCAGCGGCAGGCGGGCAGGCTCCGGGCATTCGACAAGCTGAAGACCGAGGAGAAGGGGTTGCGACTCATTGAGTTGAAGGCCGACTACGAGGCGATGCAGCGTGACCTTACGCAGACCAAGGCGGACACCGAGGCGATGGAGCAGGCCGAGGCGGCACGAGTGGCCGACATCAGGCGGCTGGAAGAGGAGCTGAAGACACAGCGCGGCCGGGTGCGGGATCTCCAGGTGCTGAAGGACGAACTGGGGGCGAAGGTGCAGGCCCAGCGGCAGGCGGTGTCCGAACTCGAAGGGCGGAACCTCCTCGCGCGCCAGCGGATTGAGCTGCTCGCCAGCGCGACCGCACAGGGCGAGGCCGACCGCGTAGCGCTCGAGGAGAACGTTCGGAAGATGGAGCAGACGTTCGAGCAGACCCTGGCCAGGCTGGCCGCTGCCAACGAGCGACAGACGCAGGCGCAGGACAAGCTCGAGCGGCAGCGGGACGCGGTTCAGACAACCGAGGAGCAGCTGTACGGGCTCCGAAGTCACGAGGCAGAGCTCCGGCGGCAGGTGCAGGAACGGCTCGAGCAGGGGCAGAGCAGCCGGCACGAACTGGCGAGGCTTGAGGCGGCGCTTGAGAACCAGCGCGAGACGAGCGATCGGTTGAACGCTGAGGCAGGGGCCGTGAAGATACGCCTGGCCCGCAACCAGGAGGAAGTCGCAGCTACGCGCCAGAAGATGTCCGAGGCGGAAGCGGCAATTGCAGCGGGTCGTGCACGGCTTGAGGCCCTGCGCGCCGAACTTGCCCGGGCGCGCGACGAGAGGCAGCGACTGCGCATCGCGGATGCAAAGCTGCGCGAGGAGAGAGCCGGGGTGGAAACCGAGCTTGCCTTGTTGCGCGCCGCGACCGCGAGCGAGCAGGCCGAGACCAGCCGCGACGCCCTGGCCGAAGGGTTGCGCGGCGAGGCGGGTGCGTTCGTCGAAGTCACCTCCGGGTGGGAGCGAGCCTGCGAGGCCGCGCTCTACGCTGTTGTCGACTTCCTCGTTGCGGATGCCGGCCCGGAGAAACTGGCCGAGACGGCAGGGAAGCGGCCCGACCTTCGCTTCGGTTTCCTGACTTCTGCGTCTGATCTGCAGCCGCCTGGCTTGGGTCCAATTCCGGTAGACAGCGCGATTGCCGGACCATTGTCCTCGTTCGTCAAGGTGAAATCCGGAGCGCCCGCCGCGCTGCGGCAACTGGTAGACACGTGCCTCGTGGCCGGGAGCACGGACGAACTGGACCGGCTGTCGCGGCAGTTCGCAGGCTGGACGTTCGTCACCCAGGGCGGCGTATGCCGTTTCCCGGACGGGCGACTGGTAGCTGAAGGCCTGGAGAGCGGGCGGCTGAGTGCCGGCCGGGCGATACGCGAAAAGGGCGAGCGGCTGACCGCAGTCGACGCCGAGCTTGAGCGGATAGCAGCGAGTGAGACTACGCTGGGCCTGCGCCGCGAGGAGCTGGAAAAGGAGATAGAGCAGGTCGAGTTCGAGGTCGGGGAGACCGGCCGCAGGAAGGCCTCACTTGATGCCGCGCTCGAGCTGATTGCGGCGACCGGAGATGAACTCGGGCGGGACGTGGAGCGGCTGCGCGCCGCTCAGCAGGCGGCAGGAGTCCAGACTCGCGCCGCGGAAGAACGGCGGGTCGCGCTGGTTGCCGCGTTCGGTGAGTTCGAGGCCCAGACGCAGTCCGGCGCCGGCGCGCTGGAGCGGACCGAGACCGAGGCCCGCGCGCTTGAGCAACAGGTCAAGGCCGGGCTGGAGCTTTCTTCACAGGCGCTGGCCGAGTTGTCCGAGGCGCGACAGGCAGGCGCCCGGCTCGAGGCCGAGAATGCCTTTGCCAAGCGCCAAATCGACGACGGCCGGCGACGGTTGCAGGAGTACAGCACGTCAGCCGAGCGCAACCGTGAGGAGACCAAAACCCTGGAAAGGGAGACCGGCGAACGTGCGGTTGAGATTGAGCAGGCGCGTTCCCTGCTGTCCGGACTCGAGGACGAGTTCGGGAAGCTGCAGATTGCGGAGCTGGCCCGGGCCGAAGAGGCGCTGGAAGCCAACCTGGCCGAGCTGCGCCAGGCGCAGGAGCGGAACCAGACCGTCTTGATGGAGCAGCGCATGCAGCTGTACGAGCTGAACCAGCGGTTCGCCGCCATCGTGGAAGAGGCGCGGTCGGCCTACGGAACCGATATCGCCTCATTCCAGCCCGAAGGGGCCGATGGCGCAGAGGAGCGGCTCGTTCAGGTGCGGCAGCGGCTCGAGGCCCTCGGGCAGGTGAATCCGCTTGCGGTTCAGGAGTACGCGCAGGAGAAGTCGGACCTGGCGAAGCTCGTCACGCAGCGCGAGGACGTGGCTGCTGCCAAGATGAACCTCGAGAGTGCGCTCACCGAGATCGACCGGCACGCACAGGAGCAGTTCGCGGCAACCTACGGCGAAGTGCGCAGTCACTTCCGGGAGATATTCCAGACCCTGTTCCTCGAAGGCGAAGCCGATCTGGTGATGACGAACGACGCCAATCCGCTCGAGTCCGATATCGGCATCGTCGCCAAGCCGCGCGGCAAGAACCCGAAGCGGCTGGAGCAGCTCTCGGACGGCGAAAAGGCGCTGCTCGCCGTGTCGCTGCTGTTTGCCTTTTACCGGGTGAAGCCGGCGCCGTTCTGCTTCCTCGACGAGGTGGACGCACCGCTTGATGACGCCAACGTCGGACGATTTGCCGACTATCTCAAAGGCATTTCCGAGAAGACCCAAGTGGTCATCATTACTCACAACCGGCTGACCGTGGAGCGCGCCGACGTCGTGTTCGGCGTGACCGCGGAGCAGCCGGGCATCTCCACGCTCGTGTCAGTCAGCCTGGCCGATTACCGCGGGCAGGCGGAGCCGGCTACCGCCAGCTAGTCAGTGAACCCCTTCGCCCGAATCGGTGCCAGCTTCGCCAGGCTGGCCGGCGGTCTGAGCAAGACCCGGCAGGTCTTCCAGCGTCTGCTGGTGGCAGCCAACACTGAGGAGCTGGAAGAGGCGCTGCTGGCCGCTGACGTCGGAGTCAAGGCAACCGACATCCTGGTCGACAAGGTGAAGCACGCGACCGGGGACCGGCGCGACGTCCTCGAGACTGAGATCGCCAGGCTGCTGAGTCCCGGGCCGCAGGCCATGAAACCGGACCCGCAGCCGCCGCTCGTTGTCATGATTGTCGGTGTGAACGGGTCGGGCAAGACCACGACGGTCGGCAAGCTTTGCCGTTTTTTTGCCGACCAGGGGCAGCGCGTGGTCGTGGCAGCGGCCGACACCTACCGCGACGCTGCAGCCGAGCAGCTCGGGGTCTGGGCGAAGCGGGCCGGGGTCGAGATTGTCTCGTCGATGCAGGGGCAGGACGCGGCCGCGGTCGCATTCGATACAATCCAGAAGGCGCTCCAGAGGGAGATTGATCTCGTACTGGTTGACACGGCGGGTCGGCTGCACACCCGCAAGGACCTGATGGACGAGGCCGTGAAGATCAAGCGGGTCTGCGCCAAGGTGAAGCCCGGAGCCCCGGACGAGGTCTGGTTGGTGCTGGACGCGACCGTGGGTCAGAACGGGTTGCGCCAGGCCGCCGTGTTCAACGAGCAGCTCGGTCTTACCGGCCTCATCGTCACCAAGCTTGACGGTACGGCCAAGGGCGGGGTGCTGATTCCGATTGTGATGGAACTGGCTGTGCCGGTGCGGTTCACCGGAACCGGTGAAGGGCTCGACGACATCGAGCCGTTCGATCCGCAGGCCTACGCCAAGGCGCTGTTCGAGGAATAGCGACACGGCCCGCTGCTGGCGGGCGGTAGCCGACAGGCCCGGGTTGGTGTTTCCTATCTAGTTACCAGGGCCGGGCTCTTTGTTCTCTTCGGGCTGCTCCGGATGCGGGGTCAGCGCGGTTTCTTGCTCCATCGCAGCTTGCAGCGCCGCGATGGCCTGCTGCGCCGCCTCGCGTACATCCTTGGGCTCCCTTCCTACCGGCCAGTTCCGCGACATGCGGTGCAGCTTCGGCAGTATGCTGGTCACGCGCAGGGCTGCCAGACCTGCAATTGCGGCGCAGCGCACCTCGGGCTCCGACGCATCCAGCGCCGGCTCGAGGAACGGGATTGCCGCCGGGTTGCCGATCCGCCCCAGCGCGCGCAGGGCATGAACTCGCGCGAGGTCGCTTTCATCGCTGAGCAAGGCCAGGAGCGGCATGGTGGCCGCGAAGTCGCGCAGTTTGCCCAGCGCTTCTGCCGCCATTGCCCGGACCACGAGGTCGCGGTCCTTCAGCGCAGCAATCAGTGCCGGAGCCGCATGGCTGTCGCCGATTTCGCCCAGTGCCTGGGCCGATACAATTCTCACCCAGATGACTTTGTCGGTCAGGCCGCGGAGCAGGCGGTCGCAGGCGCCGCGGTGTCGGAGCCGACCAAGCACATGGATTGCCCGCACCCGGACATCGACCGACTCGTGGTTGAGTAGCTCGAAAACCGGTTCGACGGCCAGCTCGCTCTGGTTTTCGAGCCCGAGTGCGGCGGCGTCCGCAATCTTGTCGTCCTGGTCTTCGAGCAGCCCGGCCAGGACCTGGGCGGACCGGACGTGCCTGACCCGACCCAACGCGGTGGTAGCCGAGAGCCGGACCCGGTAGTCAGTGTCGGCGATCGCGCTGATGATGAGGGCGTTGAGCGCGGCTGTATCGCCGAGCGCGCCCAGTACCTCAGCGGCCGAGCCCCGCACCGTCGACTCCTCGTGCACGAGCAGTTCGGTGAGCGGCAGGACTGAGGCCTTGCCCTGCTTGAGCAGCTGACTGACGGCACGGATGCGCTGCCCGAGGTCGTTTCCCAGCAGTGCCTTTATTAACGGTGTGACCGCTCCCGTGCTGACGCGGCGCAGTGCGGCCAGCGCTACTTCGCGTACGTTCCGGTCCGGGTCCTCGGTGCTGGCATGCGACAGTATGTCAATCGACTTAGGGCTCTTGATGCGGGCCAGTGCCTCGACCACGGCCGCCCGCACCAGCGGGTTCTCGTCGGCCATCTCGTCGAGAAGGGCGTCAACAGACGAAGGGTCCTGGACGTCGCCGACGGCCCGGGCGGCGGCGATCCGGACTTCATCGACCATATCCCGCAGCAGCTCAAGCAGCGGCGGCAGCGCGCGGTCGCTGTCGATGCGACCGAGTGCGGTGGCGATGGCGGCGCGGGCTGTTGGGTCGGGGTCGGCGAGATGAGCGATCAGGAAGTCAATCCCGCGGTCGGAACGGAGCCTCCCGAGCAGCGCGGGCACGAGCGTGCCGACCGGACCCTGCCAGGTTGCGAGGCATCGCGACAGGGGCTCGACCGCGCTGGCGCCGATGGCCGCGAGCACATCTGCGGCCAGCGTCCGGACGGTCTCGTCCGGGTCTTTGAGCATGAGCACCAAGGCCCCGGCCGCCTCATCGCCACCGACCTGGCTCAGCGCCTCGATGGCGTGGCGTCGCGCTGTTGGGTCGGGGTCCTGCAGTGCGGAGATTGCCGCTCTTAGCGACAACCGGGCCTCCGGGCCGACCGGGGTCTGGCAGGTAGTGGACGCACCGATGCGGCCAGCCACGCGAGGTAGCGCCGGTTGCCCGCGGCAATCGGTAGAGCTACTATCTCGGGGGTGTCGTAGGGGTGCAACCCCTCGACGGTCGAGCTGAGCTCGCGGAACCGGGCGCGGCTGGTCTTGATGAGGCAGAGCCATTCCCGGGCGTTTTCGACTTGGCCCTGCCAGCGATAAGTACTTACGATCGGACCGAGAATCTGGACGCAGGCAGCCAGGCGAAGGTCGATCAGTGCCCGGGCGATGCGGCGGGCAATCGCCCGGTTCGGTGCTGTGGTGAAGACTTGGATCGGTTCCTTCACTCTGTAAGTGTCCGCACAGGCCGATACTAGTCAAGCATAACCAGGATGCGTTTCGCCGGTTGGAATAATCGCCGACGTGGGAGGTAGATAATCCAGGAGATGGTCTGATTTGACAGGAAACGCATGCGTTCCTAAGATTACCACCGTGACGCACAAGCTGCTTCAATCACAGCCCGTTCGGGTGGCGGCCGGTTTTGCGGCGCTGGCGGTGTTGCTGTCGTTTTCGGCCCGATGCTCGGACGCACCGCTCATCAGCCGCCAGGCAAACCGGGTGGTGCTGAGTGAGCTCTTCTCGACTACCGA
>JAFGRF010000256.1 GCA_016935295.1 Caldifarciminota bacterium
CCGGCGAGGGACACTTCCCCTATTTCCGGCCGATGTCAAGACACAACGCGGCTTCGCCGCGAAGTCCCGGTGACGCAGCAACCGATTCCTGACGCGCGCGGGTGGTTCAGCCTACGGCTTGCAGCCAGCAGCTTGCGGGCAAACCGCTGACGGCCGACAGCTGACAGCTTGCCGCGTGCGGGCTTGCGGATGTCTGAAGCTAGGCTATACTGTCGCTAAGGAGAACCGCCAATGAAGTTCGTGATTACGATGTTCCGGGATGAGGACGGGATGGTCGTCGCCGATTGTCCGGCGATTCCGGGCTGCGTAAGCCAGGGCAAGACCGAGGAGGAGGCCGAGCGCAACATCCGCGAGGCCATCCAGGCGTGCCTCGAAGTCAGAGCCGAGAAGGGCATGCCGTTGACCATATCCACCCGCCAGGTCGAAATCGCACTCTGATGCCGCCGGTTCCGCTGCTGCGCCCGCGCGAGGTCGTCCGGGCATTCGAGCGCCTGGGTTGGAGTGCTGCCCGTCAGCACGGCAGTCACATCGTAATGACGAAGCCGGGTCACATCGCCACATTGTCCATTCCCGATCATCCTGAGGTCGCACGTGGAACGCTGCGCATGCTGATCGCCAAGGCGGGACTGACCGTCCAGGAATTCGTGACCGCGGCCGAACGCTGACGGGCGCGCCGCCTGCGGTTCGCTAGTGCCCGCCTGACGGATACATCCCGAGTCCCGGCGACGCGGCAGGCGATTGTGAAGCGCGCGGGTGGTTCAGCCTACGGCTTGCAGCTATCAGCTTGCGGCTTGCGGCCGACGGCTAGCAGCAGACAGCGGCCTCCGGCCACGAGCTAGCCAGTCACCGGGTCACCGGATTGACCGCGGCCTCTCTTAGACTAGAATATCACCCGTTGACCGAGCCAGCCCGCAACGGTTTCGCCGGGTGTTCTGCGAACGCCGCCGAACCCCTGCCGGCGCTGTGCGACCGCAGACACTACCTTGACCTGGCCAGGCGGGTCAGGAAACCGGTCGACGTCTGCCTGGCGGCCCGGATCCTCTTCGCCGTCCGCTATGGATCGGCCGAGGACCACGAGCTCGCCGCCAGCGATGACTGGCTCCCGATAATCGATCTCCTGACCACCCGCTACGGTGAAATGATCACCCGAGACGAACTTCTTGAAATCATCTCGGCAGAGTTGCTCACGTCTGAGTAGTGGCAGGTGCGGCCTGGCCTCGCCACCTGGTCAGAAGGGTGCGAGTGGCCAGCCAGCCCATTTCAGATTCTAGATTGCCGATTGCAGATTGGCAGTAGGCGGCTGCGCCGCAGCCAGCAGCTAGCACAAGCTCAAGCCCAAGCCGACGGCTGTCAGCTAGCGGCCGGCAGCGCACGGCTGACGGCTTCCGGCCACTCGATCCCTTGATGCCTTGATTCCTCGATCCCTTTTCTCCTGCACTTCTAGCTTCTGACATCTAGCTTCGCCCGACCGGGTCCCCACCCCTAGCCCCCCGCCCCTCGTCCCTCGTCATTGACATCCTACATGTCCCTTCCTACAATCGGCCGTGCGCGAGCCTGATTCCCGCACAGGCATGAGGCGGAGGCCGGCCAGTGCTCTGTTCGGGTCTGACCGGCTGAGCCGGATTGCCCGGGCGCTCGAGTGGTGTCTGGTCGGAGCATCTGTCTGGTACCTTGGCTCCTACCTCGTTGTAGCGCTGCTGCGGATCGGCTATCCTTTCGAGCTCGAGTGGATGGAGGGCGCAGTCGCCGACCACGTTCTGCGCATCCTTCGCGGCCAGCCGCTCTACGTCCGCCCTTCGCTTGATTTCGTACCGTTCGTCTATGCGCCCCTGTACTTCTATGTGTCGGCCGGCCTCGCCAGGGTCATCGGCTTCGGTCTGCTCCCGCTGCGGCTTGTCTCTTTTCTCTCTTCGCTGGCCTGCTTTGGCATGATCTACGCATTCATCCGGCGCGAAACCGGCTCTCGATTCTACGGCCTGGTCGCGGCGGCCCTTTTCGCGGCGACCTACCGCGCAGCCGGCGCCTGGCTCGACATCGCCCGGGCCGACTCGCTGATGCTTGCGTTCCTTCTGGCCGGGCTGTATCTGGCCCGGTTCGCGGGGTCGGCGCTCGTGCTCACTTGCGCAGGGGTGCTGTTCGCGCTTGCCTTCCACACCAAGCAGACCGCCCTGTTCATAGCCCTGCCGGTCGCGGCCGGTCTGGTGGCAATGCGCGGCCGCCGGTCGCTCGCGTTCATCGGTACGTTCGGCCTGCTCGGGCTGGGCGCTGTGCCGTTGCTGAATGCGGCCTACCATGGCTGGTACAATTACTACGTCTTCTTCCTGCCCGCGCACAAGCAGCTTGTGCTGCCCGTCCTCTGGGAGTTCTGGACCGGAGACCTGTTGCGGGTGATGCCGATGGCATGCGGCCTTGCCGTCCTGTGGCTCGCGTGGCGCCGGACCGGCCTTGGCCGGGCAACAAGGTTCTTCTACATCATGGTCCTGGCCGGCATGGTCGCAGCCGCCTGGTCCGGCCGCCTGCACTACGGCGGCTACGACAACGCGCTGCTGCCGGCCTATGGCGGACTGGCGATGCTGTCGCTCCTGGGTGCCTGGGCTCTGGTCCGGCAGGTTGCCACACCCCTCTCCCGTCGTGTCGGCACGACCGCGGCCGTCTTTCTTTCGTGTATCGCTCAGTTCGGTCTGCTATGGTACAACCCGGTCGTCCAGATTCCGAGCCGTGAAGACGTCCGAGCCGGAAAGGAGCTGGTCGCGACGCTGGCCGGACTCCCGGGCGATGTCTTCATACCACAGCACGGCTACCTGTCGGAGCTTGCCGGCAAGAGGTCGTTCGTCCACCAGATGGCGCTCTGCGACGTCATGAGCGCGGAACCAGGTCAGACCGGAGAACACCTCGTGCAGGAGATCGTTCAGGCGATCCGGCGGCAGCGGTTCGGCGCGATAATCCTTGACGGCCCATTCACCCTTCAGGATACGCTGCTGGCCTACTACGTACCGCAGTCAGGAGTCTTCGACTCCGAGGATGTGTTCTGGACCAGAACGGGTATGAAGATTCGCCCGCAGGGCGTATTCGTGCCCCGGCGCGTAGCCCGGGCGAACCCACAAACGCTCAGCCCGCAGCCGGCAGGCGAAAAGTAGCCGTCTCCCCCACACCCGACACCCGGCAATCCACCTCTGACCCGGCGTTCCTTCCCAGACCCGGCATCAAGCCGGCCACCGAGGCCAGGCGACGGCCCCTCGGCATTTCAGATTGCAGGTTGTAGATTGCAGACTGAGGCCCGCAGGCGGGCAATGTCGAAACCAGAAACTCGCGCTGTCAGACAGGGACCGTTGAAGTCAATGACGATTGGAGCCCGCACTGTCCGACAGCGGCCGCAGAGGCCAGCATCCCAATGACGAAAGGTCAGACCGCCGACGGCTGACAGCCCCGACCAAGCTCATCGGC
>JAFGRF010000030.1 GCA_016935295.1 Caldifarciminota bacterium
GCACGTCTCAAAGCACCGATCATTGCTCCCTTGAATTGAAGCTGCAATGCTCACTGCAATGCAGCCTGGGAGGCGACCCCTATATGTGAATTCCCGGGCCTGCAACCGGGCCTAAACTGCTCATAACACGGCGGTTATGCCCGATGTTTGACTCCCACTAGCTCCTCGGTTCTTTCCGGCCATTCTGCACTCTGGATTCTGGTTTCTGAACTCGCATTGTCCGATCCGAGGGCTGGAGATTCTGCCTTCTTCCTTCGTCCGACACCCGAGAAGGACTACTCCCCCGGTAGTCAAGCACTGCCCAGTAGGCAGTGGGGGGATGGTCTCAACCATGCTCTCAGACGTGCTGGCTAACGTCCTCTCAGACGTGCTTGCTCACATGCTCTCAGACGTTCTCACAAAGAACCGCACGCCGAACCGGCCAAAGGGAGCTGGAGCGATTACGACCAGACCGTACACCAGCAAGCTGCCCGCGTCGCCGCGGGCAGCCTCTTCGCCGGAAGGCCGCTTGGCCTGTCGTAGTAGGTACTACCTCACCAGCAACATCCTCTTCTGCGCTATCTTGCCGTTCGACTTCAGCACGTAGAAGTACGTGCCGGCCGCGACGCTTCGCCCGCGCATGTCGGTACCCTTCCACGCAATCGAGTAGTAGCCGGGCTTCTGCTCAGCTTGGACCAGCTTTGTGACCGTCCTGCCCGTGACGTCGTAGATGCTGAGTTCGGTCAGCGATGAAGCCGGCAGCGTGTAGCGGATGGTCGTCCTTCTGCCGAACGGATTGGGCCGATTCTGATACAGCGCGAAGGTCCTAGGGATGATGCTGAGACCCTCGATACCATCGGGATGCCTGATGCGGGTGCGTGCGCGGCCGATTTGCTTCGACTGCTTCTTGCGACCAAGCGCAGGCGTACCGGACTCCGTCGTCAACTCGTAGATTATGTACTGGCAGTCCGGCGACCAGCAGGGATTCTCTCGCATGGCATCGGGAGAATTCAGCGCCACTTCAGCGGTCGCGCTATTGGTATCCCTGTAGCAGACCTGGCTGTATTCGGACCCATCCGGCCATTTCGTGTACGCGATGAATTGCCCATCGGGCGAGAAGACCGGGGTCTCGCAGTTACACGTGCCGTCGGTTATTCTCGTTTCCTGAGTCCCGTCTGTACGCATCCTGTACACCTGCCAGTGGCCGGATTCATCCAGCTTCTCGTAAGTCAGCCACAGCCCATCTGGGGAAACATCGATGCTGCTGTTGTTGGCGTAGTCCGATGTCAGCCAGGACAGCTGCCCTCCAACTGACTTCGAGAGCTGGAACACTTCGCCCTTGAGTCTCACGCATGCGAACTCGGAGCCGCTGATTGGCTGCGGCTCAAGGTACTCGCCGGTTCCCGGCGTCAGGCACGTGTCACCAGTGCCGACGGGCCGCACTTTGTGAGCGTGGTGTGTCCGATCGCTCGGGTCCCACTCTTGGTAGAGAATCCACGAGTCATCCTGAGTCACGCGGGGTTCGGCGATGATTCCATCGACCAGCCGCATGGGAGGCGTGCCGTTGGACACCTTGTAGAGTCCATCATCGGCGACTACAACCAGCCAGTTGCCGCTGTGCGCCCATCTCGGGTCCTCGCATGAGAAGCTGTCAGGAATCAGGGTGTCGACCATGCCGCCGAGTGCTGGTATGCGATAGAGACCAATGCCCTCGCTGGCAGAGTCCTCGGCAGTGTACGCAATCCAGAGACCGTTTGGAGAGTACTGGGGTGTGTGTTTATCGGTCGGGTCATAGGTAAGCAGTTCTCCAGGATCCAGTCGGCCACCCGCGACGGGCGCTGTCGTAGGTGGAAGCACCTCTGCCGGAGCAGCCAACTCCGCTCCGCTGCCGTCAGATGCAGTGAAACCGCCGGACGGAGGCGAGTAGCGCCAGAAGCGGTGGTTCCCTCCGATGCCCACTCCTCCATACACCGCGTGGTCGCAGTACGTGAGACAAGCGCCACCTCGGACTTCGGCAGGTGCGCGACGGCGTTGATGCCACGCCTTGTCGCCCACGTGAAAGGCGTAGAAGGCCGTATCGTAACCGCCGAAAAAGGCGTAGATCATGCGAGTCAGTGAGTCATGCGCCAAGGCGGCCCCGTAGTTGACCGGAACCGGAGTTGGCGGAAGCGAGTCCCAGTGGTTCAGCGTGGGGTAGTACACGTAGAAGTCGTTGGTCCCCCCACCAGCCAGTGCGTACAGGCGTCCTTCGGCACTGACCAAGCGCCCGCCCTTCCCAATCGGGCCGGGCGTGGACGTGCGTTTTTCCCATGTATCGCGTCCGACGTCGTAGCGGTAGAACTTGTACGCAAGTTGCCCAGCATTCCCCACCAGGACATAGACAGAATCGGCATTCAGACAGGCCAGGCCTGAGCCGCGGCCGAGCTTCTTAGGCACGTGCTGGAGCGTCTCCCATGCGTCGTCGCCAAGCCGATACCCCAGGAATGTATTGTAGCCGTTGCCTCGAATGGCGTATATGACGTCGCCGCTCCCTGGATACGCCAGCGCTGAACCAGCCAGGAACTTGTTCACTGTGGGCCTCCGCGTTTTCCAGAGGTCCTCCACGACCAAGTACTTCGCAAAGGCGTACCCCGTTGTCTTGGTGCCGTGCGCTGGAGAGCAAAAGATGCGGTTCGTGTCCACAGCAGCGATGCACGAGCCGGACCCCATCCCCTGTCCATTGTAGACCGGGAACTTCGGCATCCAGGTATCCGCCACGACGCTGAAGCTCATCGTGGCAGTATCGTTGGCCCGACATTCGTCGGAGTCGTTGAGCAGCTCAACGTAGCAGGTCATTGTGTAAGTGTCGGGCGCGAGCCATGTAGACGGTAACTCTATCAGCGTGTCGGAGTGCGGGGCCAACGATGCGCATATCTGGGCGGAGTTCCCATCGATGTCCATGTGCACCAACAGGCTTTCACTCTGCACGCCGTGATTGACGACGTATGCCCGCGGGACGATCGGCGTTCCGTACGTGATAGCGCCGCACGGGTAGGCTATCCCATTGACTGCAACGTCGCAACTCCGTGCCGGAGAACCCCGGATTTCGACGTCGTCCACGCACCAAGCCTTATCCTTCTGTACCGGGCCGTCGTAGACCCAGGCGATGCGCACACTCGTGCTGCCGTCGGCCCACTGAGATATGTCAATGATCGAGTCGGTGACGTGACCGCGATTCTGAGCGCTATCGCAGACGACAGTCCAGGTTAATCCGTCGTTTGCGGAAACCAACACCCGCATGGTGGTGCCACTCTGTGGGACCAGCGTGCAGTAAGTGGACTGGAAAAGCGAGCAACTGTGGCAGCCGGCGAGGTTTATGCGCGGCGATATCATGCTGTCCCACGTCCACTTGTTACTCTCCTGCCATGACAGGCAGGCATAGTCGGTTGAGTTGCCTGGCCAAGTGTCGCGGCTCTCGTGCCAGCAGCAGACCCACTGATGACGAATCCGTCCGCCGCCACCCGGTTGCATGCCCGAGTCGGCGCAAGGCTGAGCCATGTCCCGATTCCACGTGCCGTCGAAGTCCAGGCGCCAGAAATCGCCACTATCGGGGAGGACTTCCAGAAAACCATGTAAGGTGTCATCGCCTCGGGTAGAGTCAGATTTCAGGTAGACCCAGCAGCAGACATTATAGCGGCCCTCCTTCGCAGTCCATTGGTTAAATACAACGGTGTCCGGGTGGCCCGGGCGGAACTTGACGAGCTGGCTGTCCGACCACACAGTGCCAGTGTCAGCATCAATTCTGTATCGGACATAAAGCGACTCCTTCATCCAGCCGCGGTTGACGACGACAGCCCTCTGAGTGAACGGTGCGCCGGCCACTAGAGTGTCGGTGGCCGGTAGCAACTCGGTTACCGCGACAGCTCTCTTCACCCAGAAGCGGGCGGTATCGACGCAGCCCGAATTGTCCAGCGTGTCATGCCGGGTGACTACAAGACAGATCCGTTCCTTGCCCGCCGTCGGGAGCTTGTACTGCTGCCAAGTAGTGGACGAGTCAGGCAACGATTGTATCGGCGGCTCAACTCTGTAGCGCACGGCGTGACCCGTCGGGTAGACGTTGACCAGTCTCGCGCTCAGCGTCCTGCCCGTGCCCGTGTCCCGGACGAACGACACGAGCACCGTATCGACAATCGTGTCGAGCGCGACCTGCATCAGGTCAATGCCAAAGGAGTGCGGGATGCTCTCGTCCTTGATGTAAGAATCGGTTTCATCCGGCCCGAGCCGGAAAGCGGTATCCAGAGTCAAACCCGGACGGCTATAGACCCCGGGAGGATTAGGGCTCCAGCGGTGAAAGGACGTGTCGTCATTCAGATAGCACGCGACCGCGAATTGGTCCAGGACCTGGCAGAAGTTACCCCAACCGGGAAGCACGTTGCCATTCTGCAGCAGTGCCGCGTCAATCGCAGCTTTCCCCCGACCGATGGAATTACTGGTTCCGACGGTCTCGGCATAGCAGTTCCGAACGAACCGGACGCCGTCAGCAATGCCGGTCGAATCGAATTTCTCGAACATGAACCGCCAGAAGAGGCAGTAGGGATAGCCCCGCAGAGTGTCGTTCATGGAGAGCGTCACAAGCGACATATTCAAGTGCTGCGTCAGGTACTGGTTTGCCGCGTCAGGAAAGGTATGCTTCTTGTCAAGGAACTCCTCGGTTTGGTACTGAGCCGACGGCAGGAATCTTGCTTGTCCCTCTGTGAACCATCGCCACGTTGAGTCTGTCCACTTGTCCTGACTGAGGTCCCACTGAATTCCATGATAGAACTCATGCGCCACTGCCACCTTGATTCTGATCGCTTCGGTCGAATACGCGCTGTCGATGCTGTCGTGGTACCAGAGATTGGATCGAAGTCCTATCTGGCGAACAACTCCATCACCGGCCCATGCACCCTTCTGGCCGTGATACCAATGCTGATTGTCATTGACGTAAACGAAGTACACCCCGAGCGAACACGGTGGAGCGCCGAGCTGCCAGGTGTCAACCTGCGTCGCCCAAGATTGGTGCATGGCGCTGTTCACAAGATAGGCAAAGGTGTCAGCGTGCTCCTCCTGCATTTGGGGCGGGAGACTGAAGAACTGGTCGCAGTAGAAGATCCACAGCTGTGCGCTCGGGAGTGGCGTGGCTATCATTCCCTCCAGGGTGAGTTCTTTCTCGGCAGTTACTGCCTGATAAGTGCTCTCTGGCTTGGTGGTATCCGCGTAGCCTGCCGTGACCACGCAGATGCCAGTCGAGCAGGCCGGTGCCGAGTCCCACGTGTCGCAGCCGCTGCCGTTCCGCATGTTGACCTTGCGTAAGCACTTGTCTATTCCCCCTCGAATCCTATCCCTTACCCGTATGTAGACATTTGTCGACTCAGGCGGAAAGCTGTCAAGGGAAAACACAACCGTATCTCCGGCGTACGGAATCTGGTTCTGCTCCACGATGAGGTAGTAGTGACAAAGCGTATCGGGATGTTGGACCTCGTACTCCACATACGCGTTGCCAATGGAATCGGCGTTTCTGGTCTTGATGGCCATGCTCGGGGTCCCGAGATTCAAC
>JAFGRF010000257.1 GCA_016935295.1 Caldifarciminota bacterium
CTCGATTGAAGCAGGACTACCTGAAGCGCGTCGTGCCGGCACTGACCGCGCGCTTCGGCTACAGGAACCGGCATCAGGTTCCGCGCCTGTTGAAAGTCGTGGTCAACACGACGACCAAGGACGCGGTCGCCGACGCCAAGGTGCTGGATTTGATCAGCGAGGACATCGCCACCATCACCGGGCAGCGACCCAGCCGTACCGCGGCGAAGCGTGCCATCTCGACGTACAAGATCCGAGAGGGTCTGCCGCTGGGAGTGAAGGTCACGCTGCGCGGGGACCGAATGTACGAGTTCATCGACCGGCTGTTCAGCTTTGCGTCGCCGCGGATACGCGACTTCCAGGGTTTCAAGCAGGACTCGTTCGACGGCCGGGGCGGCTACACTTTGGGTCTGCAGGAACAGGCGATATTTCCGGAGTTGGAAGTCGCCAAGGTCAAGAAGATATTTGGCATGAACATCACTTTTCATACGTCCGCCAGGCACGACGATGAGGCGCGGGCTCTGCTCACCGAGCTGGGGCTGCCGTTTGCCAAGGGCAAGTAGCGATGGCGCGCCGGTGCTGGATCGTTAAGTCACAGCAGGAACCCAAGTTCAAGGTGCGCAGACACAACCGCTGCCAGCGTTGCTTCCGCGCGCGCGCCGTGTACCGGGAGTTCATGCTTTGCCGGCTCTGCTTCCGCGACCTTGCGCTGCGGGGCGAGATACCCGGCGTACGCAAGGCGACCTGGTAGGGGGAATCTTGGATACCTTTGCCAATTTCCTGACCCGGATCCGGAATGGCCTGCGCATCCGGCAGAGGGAGATCTCGGCGCCGTACGCGCGCCTCAACTATGAAATGGCCCGGGTGCTGCTGGAGGAAGGCTTCATCAGCAACTTCCAGGTCGACGGTGAAGGCCACAGCAAGCGCATCATTGTCAGTCTGAAGTATGACGAAGATGGCGAATCCGTTATCCGTGGTATCGAGCTGCTATCGCGCCAGAGCCGCAGACTACACGTCGGCGCAGATGAGATCCCCAAGGTTATCGGTGGGCTCGGCGTGGCGATTCTGACGACGTCAAAGGGCGTGATGACGGACCGCGACGCGCGCAGCAAGCGTGTCGGTGGCGAACCGCTCTGCAAGGTCTGGTAGCGGTGGCGAAGTCGTATCGTCCGTTTGCCGTCCCGTCTGGTGTCGATGTGAAAGTCCAGCCCGGGCAGGTTGTAGTCAAAGGCAAGCTCGGTACCATTGCCGTGCCCGTCGTTGCCGGCGTCGTCGTCAAGGTGGAAGAAGGGCATATCGTCGTTGATGCCGGGCCGGGTACTCCGCGCGTTCACGTCGGTTCGCTGCGTGCACACATAGGCAACGCGCTCGTCGGCGTTGCCGAGGGCTACCGGAAGGTGCTCCAGTTGCGCGGAATGGGCTACAAGGCGCAGAAGACCAAGGAAGGCATCCAGATCAGCTGCGGCTTTTCCCACGTTGTGGACTTCGCGGCATCGACCGGAGTCACGCTCGACGTCAATCAGGTGCCTGACCCAGATGATCCGAAGCTCCAGATGTTCGAGATAGTGGTGAGTGGCGCCGACCGGCACGCGGTCGGTCAGCTTGCCGCCACAATCCAGAGCACCAAGCCGCCGGACGTCTACCGGGGCAAGGGCATCCGCTACAAGGGCCAGTACGTGCGCAAGAAGCAGGGCAAGCGCGCGGCCGGCACTCAGCAGGCGTAGGCCCCGCCCTCCTCGTCCGACTCAATCCGCAACCGATCCGCAGTGCTTGACCGGCGCTAGATAGGGTATAGGATTGTGAAGCAGGGCCCCATCGTCTAGTCTGGCCCAGGACATCTGGTTCTCAGCCAGAAGACTGCGGTTCAAATCCGCATGGGGCTATCAGGCGGCCAGACACGGCCGCCTTCTCTCTTGCACCGGCTACAGGCGGACGTCGCCGGCGCGCCTCGGCCTCGGCAGGTACTCGGACTTGAGGTTGTGGAGACCGGCGAAGAGATTGTTCCTGATACGCGGGTCTTCGGTGTAGAGCCGTTGCAGGAGCCTCCGAACCGTACCGCGTGAACTCAAGCGCTCGTATGGGCACCGGTTGCGCACGGCGCGGAGGCCGGTTGACCTCGCGTAGCGTCTGACTAGGTCCTTGTCCACATAGTAGAGCGGCCGTGTGATTATCAGCCGGCCTCCGAAGAGCGGCTGGACCGGCAGGATCGTGCGCGCCGAAGACGTGTAGAGCAGGTTCATCACAAAGGTCTCGTTGACGTCGTCCAGGTTGTGCGCGAGCGCCAACCTGCTGCTGCCCGCTTCGTCGCACCAGGACAAGAGCGCCTTCCTTCTTGCCCGGGCGCAGATGTAGCAGGATTCCTGTCCGGTTCGTCCAACTTCGGCCGGCACGTCGGTGTGCACGACGTCGCAGTCAACCCCGATGGCCCGGCAGGTTCTGACGACTCGCAGGGAAGACCAACCGTCGAACCCGGGGTCGACGTGTACCGCCCGCAAATCCCAGTTGCGTCTGCCCTTCCGGTTCAGGGATTCGAACAGGTGCAGCAGGCAGAAGCTGTCGGCGCCGCCCGACACCGCCACCACGAGTCTCTCGCCGTCCGCGATTACGCGGTTCGTGCCGATGGACCTATGGACAAGCCGGGCAACGCGACTGGTGATCCAACTCACCGGGCAGTCTCCAGAGGAGTCGAGGCCTGAGGGTCTGCGCGGGCCCTTCAGTCGGGAAGCTTCACCTGCTGGTATTTGGCAAGCTGGTCGTAGAAGAGTTTGCGAATCTCGGCCAGTCGCTCCTCAGTCTTTGCCTCGAAGCGGAGGACCAGCACCGCCTGTGTATTCGATGCGCGGATGAGTCCCCAGCCGTCCGGGAATACGACGCGAGCGCCGTCGATGTCGATGACCTTGTACTTGCTGCGGAAGTGGTCGCGGACCTCGTCGACGATCCTGAACTTCAGTTCCTCGGGGCAGGCTGCCCGCAATTCCGGGGTCGTCGGGTAGTAGGGCATTTCCGCCGCAAGGTCGGACAGCTTGCGACCGGTGGAGGCGATTACGCTGAGGAGCCGTAGCGACGCGAACAGCGCGTCATCATACCCGTAGTAGTTGTCGGCGAAGAACATGTGGCCCGACATCTCGCCCGCGAGCAAGGCGCCTTCCTCTTTCATCTTGGCTTTGATGAGCGAGTGGCCGGTCTTCCACATGAGTGGGGTCCCGCCGATGCGCTCCAAGTACTCCACTAGCGCCTGCGAGCACTTCACCTCGAACACGATTTTGGCCCCAGGATGTTCGTGGATGACCTCAGTCGCGCAGATGCCAAGCAGGCGGTCCCCATATACGGACTCGCCCCTCTCGTCGATGGCACCGATCCGGTCGGAGTCGCCATCGTAGCCGATGCCGCAGTCGAAGCCCTTGGCCTGCACCAGGTCGGCGAGCTGCTGCATGTACCTGGGCACGGTCGGGTCAGGCACATGAGCCGGGAAGTTGCCGTCCGGATGCAGGTTGATGTACTCGGGGGTGACAGCGGTGCCGGCGAAAAGCCGTTCGAGCAGCACGCCGGCGGAGCCGTTGCCCGGGTCGAACGCCACGCGCAGCGGCTTCGGTATCTCGACGCGAGAGCGGACCGTCTCGATGTAGTCCGGCACGACATCGGTCGAACCCAGCTTGCCCCTGCCTTGCCGGAATTTGCCCGCCTCCATCAGCCGCCGCAGGTTCTGAATCTCGTCACCGTAGATGGTGGTCTTCTCCATGCCAACCTTGAACCCGTTGTACTCGGGCGGATTGTGGCTGGCGGTCACCATCATGCCGGCGCGGGAGTTGAGGTGGAACTGCGAGAAGTAGAGAACCGGTGTCGGCACGACGCCGATGTCGGTGACGTCGAGTCCTGTCGAAAGCAGGCCGTCGGTCAGCGCCTTCTGGATGCGCGGACCGGAGAGCCGGACGTCACGGCCGATCGGGCACAACGTCGCTCCGCGTTCAAGCGCGTAGGTGCCGAAGGCTTGGCCGAGGCGATACACATCGTCATCACGAAGCTCAGTTTCCGCAATGCCGCGGATGTCGTACTCTCTGAATATCAGCGGGTTCATGGAGGGTATTCTACCAGAGAAGCTGTCATGGGCAACCGCGGATCGGGTGGGCGTGCCCGGCAGGATAGCGTCTACAGGCGGAAGCGAGGCACTGGGGCCGCGTGCTTCAGGACCGGCTCGAACGCCGTCCGGGTTTCTTCTTGGCCGGCAGCGACGAGGCGTAGGCGAACGCCCTGCGAATCCACCTGGCCGCGACCTTGGGGTGGCGTACCATGTCAGCCGGGGCAGTGACGTACTCCCGCATCACGCGGCCGGGCAGCGGCTCGAAC
>JAFGRF010000258.1 GCA_016935295.1 Caldifarciminota bacterium
GAGCTGGGCATGTCCAACTACGGTCTCCGCATTCTCTACTCGATAATCAACCGGATTCCCGACACGTGCTGCGAGCGCTGCTACGCGCCGTGGCCCGACTTCGGCAAGGCGCTCGGGGAACGGAACCTGCCGCTCTACGCGCTCGAATCGAAACGACCGGTGTCCGAGTTCGACATCCTCGGAATTTCCCTCCAGAGCGAGCTCTCGTACACTAACGTCCTCTATCTGCTCGACCTCTGCCGCCTTCCCCTGCACCGACAGGAGCGCAACGCGTCGCACCCCCTGGTCGTCGCGGGCGGGCCTTGCACCGTCAACCCGCTGCCAATGGCGGATTTCATCGATGCCTTTGTGGTTGGTGACGGCGAGGACGCGGTGCGCGAGATAAGCGGTGTGGTCGCAAGCTGGGACGGACGGGATCGCACAGAGCTTCTCAAGCGGCTGAGTCGGCTTGAGGGGCTGTTTGTGCCGGGAATGACGCCAATCGACACGATTGGACGCGAAAGAGGGGACAGTCCCTCGGAGCGCGAGGACGCGCGGTACAGTCCCCGTTTTCGCGCGACGGTGCGGAGGCGGGTGGTGAGCGAGCTGAAGGAAGAGGATTTTCCGTTCCCGCCGCTCGTGCCGATCTGCGAGATAACCCACGACCGGCTGACCGTGGAGATGGCGCGCGGCTGCACCCGGGGCTGCCGCTTCTGCCAAGCCGGCATGATGAACCGGCCGGTAAGGCTCCGTTCGCAGGAGTCGATTGTCCGCCTGGCCGAACGGGGAATCCGCGCCTCCGGCTGGGAGGAAGTCTCGCTGCTTTCGCTCTCCGCACTCGACTACCCGAACCTGCCCGAGCTGGTGGGCAAGCTCAATTCCCGCCTGAAGGAACGCCGCGTCTCGATCTCGCTCCCCTCGACCCGGGGCGAGGACTTCACCAGCGAGCTGGCCCTCAGCCTGCAGGAAGTGAAGAAAGCCGGCCTCACCTTTGCCCCGGAAACCGCTTCTGAGCGGCTGCGCGGGTTCGTGAACAAGAACATATCGGAACTGCGCATCCTCGAATCCGTGCGCAACGCGCTCGACGCGGGCTGGAACGGCGTGAAGCTCTATTTCATGGTCGGGCTGCCGGGCGAGACCGACGCCGACGTGGCGGAAATCGGCCGGTTCGTGACCGAAGTCGGCCGGCTCTGCAAGGGACGGCCGGTGCGGTTCAACCTGAGCCCGTTCGTGCCCAAGCCGCACACGCCGCTGCAGTGGGCCGGGTTCCAGGATATAACCGAAACCCAGGCGAAGATCGACAAGCTGCGGGCCTCCATCACCCGCCGGAATGTGAAAGCAAAGTGGGCGAACCCGGAGTGTTCGTTCGTCGAGGCCCTGCTCGCGCGCGGAGACGAAAAGCTCGGCCCGGTCGTCGAGAAGGTCTATCGCGAGGGCGGTGTTTTCCAGGAGTGGACCGAGTTCTTCAGGTTCAAGTTGTGGGTGGAAAGCTGCCGGGAGCTTGGAGTCGACCCGCAGGACTACCATCGGGAGCGCGGAACCGACGAGCACCTGCCCTGGGAGTTCATCAACATGGGTGTCAGCCGCGAGTTCTTGGTCCGCGAATACGAGAAGGCGAAGGCCGGCGAGATGACGCCGGATTGCGCGAGCGGAGAGTGTACGAATTGCGGAGCATGCGAGAACGGACGAAGCGAGAAGCTAGAAGCTAGAACACAGAAGCTAGAAGTGAAGGAAAAGGCCGAGCCGGACTATGGGAGGAGGCCGAGGCCGGTGCAGAGCTTCCAGGAACTGCGCACCCGGTTCCGCATCAAGTACGCAGTCGAGGAGCCGTACCAGTTCGCCGCGCACCTCGACCGTGTCAGAGCGTTCTATCGCTCGCTCAGAAGGAGCGAGCTGCCGATTGCATACACCAAGGGCTTTGCACCAAAGCCGATGCTTTCGTTCGGCCCGCCCCTGCCGGTCGGGCTGCTATCGGGCGGTGAGTACCTGGACCTGTTCACCGCCTATCACTACACCGGCAACATCCTGCGCGACCTGGGCACGTTCCTGCCCAAGGGCCTGCGGATTGTCGCAGCCCAGCCGATAGCCCGCGAACACCCTTCTTTGGGCCGGATAGTCAATCTGGCCCGCTATGACGTAACCTTGCCCAAGGCGTTCGACGGCGACTTCGCCGCTCTGGCCGAACGCGCAAAAGGCCTGACCGGAGTGAAAGAGCTGCTGCCCGGCAAGGGACTGGCACTGCCTTCCGATGAGGAAAACAGTGCCTGTACCCAATCAGACAAGAGCATGAAAACGGGGAGAGTCCCCGGCCCGGGACATCAGGGACTAGGGACCAGGGACCAGGGACTGGGGTCCGAATTCCGGACCCAAGCCCCTGATCCCCAACCCCTGACCCCTGGCTCGGTTGTCTTGGACCTGGCAATCGAGCCCGGCATCAAGCTCTTCGACACCCTGGCCGAGATATTCAAAACCAGTGATACTGAAGCCCGGTGCCTGATGATACGGCGCCGGGATTGTCTGGTTGTCCGGAACGGCCGCATCCGGACGCCAATGGAAGATTAGTGGATTGCCGAGTGCCGAGTGTCGATTGTCGATTGCCAGTGGCGACCACAGCCGGTGGTCCTGCCATAGCCTGCATTCGACATTCATCGTTTGTCATTCGACAATGCCATGGGAGGATTGATGAAGGTTAAGACAAAGATCGTCCTGACCAGCAACGAGTGGGAGACGCGGGTCGCTATCATCGAGAACGACCAGCTGGTCGAGTTCTACATCGAGCGGGCCGAATCTCAGGCTCTGGTGGGCCGCATCTACAAGGGCCGCGTCGAGAACGTGGTCAAGGGCCTGAGAGGAGCGTTCGTCAACATCGGCCTGCGCAAGAATGGCTTCCTGCCCCTGGTCGAAATCCCCGAGTTCGACGAACTCGATGACGAGAGCGGCAGGACCGAAGGCGCCAAGCCCGAGCCCCGCACCATCACCCTGCGAGAAGGCGAAGACATCCTCGTGCAGGTCGTGAAGGACCCGTTCGCCGAGAAGGGCGCGCGCCTGACATCGTTTGTCTCCGTTCCCGGACGTAACCTGGTCTACTTCCCCAACGCCCAGCGCGTGGGCATTTCACGTCGCATCCACGAGCGCCGTGATCGCAATCGGCTGCGCGACGCCTCGCGCCGGTTCAAGTCGCCGCATGCGGGGTTGATACTCCGTACCGCGGCGGCCGAGGCGACAAGCGAAGACCTGGGATCCGAGTTCCGGGCTTTGGAGGCGACCTGGGAAGACGTCCGCCGCAAGGCCGAGGCCATGCGGTCCCCGTCTCTGCTCTACGAAGAACCGCAAATCGGAGTCAAGCTCGTCCGGGACCTCCTCGGTCCCAACGTAGAGAAGATGATTGTGGACTCCGAAGACCGGCACCGGGAGATTCTCGACTACATGAGCCGCATCGCCCCGCACCTCAAACGCAAAGTCGAACTCTACAACGGCGAAGTCCCGCTGCTCGAGCAGACCGGCGTCGAGGCCGAGCTGGAACGTATCTTCCAGAAACGCATCTGGCTCAAGTCCGGCGGGTTCATTACCATCGACCAGACCGAGGCCATGGTGGCTATCGACGTGAACACCGGCCGCTCGGCCAAAGAAGAAGACCCGGAGAAGCTGATTCTGGCCACCAACATCGAAGCCGCAGCCGAAATCGCCCGCCAGATACGCCTGCGCGACCTTGCCGGCCTGCTCGTCCTCGACTTCATCGACATGGAGGACCCGAAAAACACCGAGAAAGTCATCGCCGAACTGAAGCTGCAACTGTCGAACGACCGGGCCAAGGCCGACTACTCGAGGATGAGTCGGTTCGGACTCCTGGAGATGACGCGGGAGCGTACCCGGCCGGGTATGATGTGGTCAATGCAGGAGACCTGCCCGACCTGCAAGGGTTCGGGGCGCGTTCGCTCGCGGCCCGAGATTGCGATGAAGATCGAGCGGGCAATCATCTCCAAGCTACCGAAGCTGCGCGGCCGCAAGCTCAGGATTGTCGCGGCTCCGGCCCTGACCGACTTCCTGACCACCGACTGGTACGACCGTCTAAGCGAGTTCGCCAAGCGCTACGAACTGGCAATTGACGTGAAGATCGACTACCAGCTCCAGCCGACCGACTTCAAACTACTGACCGAAGCATTGTGAGGAACAGCCGAAGTCAGAAGCGAGAAGCTAGAGGCCAGAAGTCAGAAGTGCGGACAGCGGATTCTCACCACAAAGACGCGAAGACACAAAGGCCCTGACTAGGATACGGCCTGACGCGGGACATGACCGCGAAAACGGGGACTGTACCGCGCGTCCCTTCGGCTCGCTCCGTCATTCCGAGCGAGTCTGACGAGTCGAGGAATCTCTCCGCTCGCTCAGGGCAGGCTCTCGCGCTGGGGACACATCCGCGACGCGTTCCTCGCGTCGCTTCGTGAACGTATCCCCTCTGGACTGTCCCCGCTTTCGCGCCCGATCGTGTCCCAAGCCCGCCAACATCGTGGCTGAAAGCTGGAAAACGCAAGTCCGGACACCGGCACCGCACACCGCTGACTGACAACCGGGGAGTCACGTCGAAGGAGCGATTCGGTCGGTCAATGTACCTCCCATTCTTCGTCGGAAAGTACCGGCCAAGGTATCGTGCACTGCGTAGTGAACCGTGTCTGCAACTGGGTCGGTCACTGGATTCTGCACTCAACCTCAACCTTGACCTCAACCTCTATCCTCCACTGAATCACGCATTGTTCGCGATATTGTTCCCGGAATTGCACCGGTCATCGTACGCTTCATTGCTCGGCTCATTCTACCGGAAAAAGCACCGGTCATTCTATGGTCCAATCTACCTTCAACTGCATCGGCAACTGCTATCCCCTAGGCGGCCTGGGGGCAGACGGGTGGGCGGGAGAATTGTGGCGCCGCGCCCGGCCGATACCATATGTTGTGGTGCCGACCTCATCCCGCGCGTCTACATCCGTATGATGATGATCACAGGGCGGCGTGCACGCGCAAGCGCCCGCGTAAGTGCATCAGACATGCGGAGAGAATTTAACGTTGTCATCGAGAGAGATGCGGACGGCTACTACGTGGCCTCGGTTCCGGCACTGCGTGGTTGTCACACCCACGCGAAGTCCCTCGACGTCCTGAAGAAACGGGTGCAGGAGGCGATAGCTCTCTGCCTCGAAGTTGAGGAACCGGTCGCGAACCAGTTCGTCGGCCCCAGCGGGTGACAGTGCCGGTGTGAGCGACTCTCCATCGCTCTCCGGTGAGCGTCTCACATCAAGGCCCTGCACAAGCATGGCTTCGTTCTTGTGCGGGTCAGAGGAAGCCATCACTTCCTCCGGCATCCGGATGGCCGGTACACGGCAGTGCCGGTTCACCGTGGTGAAACCGTCGGCCCCGGCCTGCTCGCGCAGATTCTACGCGACTGCGATCTCACAAGAGATGACTTGAGGTCCGCGCCGTAGGCCCGGAGCGCTGTGGCTACCAGCCGATAAGAAAGGGAAGTCCCGAGCTTTCCAAACCCGGGACTTCCAGTGTTTTGGTACGACTCGAAAGACCGCTGACGATTCGCACCTCTGACTTGGGCACCCGCAGGGCCCTGGCTACGGCCTTCACGACCGCTTCGTTCGCCTTGCCTTCCTGAGCCCGCGCCCTGACCGAAACGAGCAGGGAGCCGTCCGGCTCCCTGCTCACTTTTTCTTCGCGCGCGCCCGGTTTGACTCGGACCCGGATACGCATCAGGAAGTGGCCAAGTGGTCAAGTGGCCCAGTGATCCAGTGCCGGAATCCGGTTTCCATCACTCGACCACTGGACCACTTTCCGGCTCGATCACTATCCTACGGGTCTGAACCCGTCCTTGTAGCGGTCGAGCAGCTCGGCCCGTTTGCCCGCGTTCCAGCTTGATACCCGAGAGAAGTACCCGGTCACGCGCGTGATGAAGTCAACATCCGGCGAGTTGCAGTATGGACAGATGTCGTTCAATCCGCGGCTTGTCCGCTGGCAGTTCTTGCAGCTCGTGAACTCGGGCGAGAAAGCAATCTGGGCATTACGTGTGTGGTGGAACGTTTTCAGCACGAAACTCGCAACCGCTTCCTTCGGTGGCCGGGCATCGGCCAGCCAGACGTGCGTCAGGGCGCCGGCCTCAATCATGTCGTGAAACTTGCCCTCGCGGTAGACCCGGTCAATCGGGTCAATCGGGGAACTGACATTCAGGTAGGTCGAGTTCGTATAATAGGCTGAGCCATCCTCGATGCTACCTTTGACGGTCTGCAGGGCGCTGTCCCCGTAGTTGCGGATGTCGAGCTTCGCCATTCGGTACGCGGTTGACTCGGCCGGCGTCTGTTCTATGACGAAACGCATACCGTACTGCTCCGACAGGCGCCGGCACTCGAGGTTCAGAAAGGCCATCACCTTGAGCCCGAACCGGAACGCCGCGTCATCCTCGTGGAGTTCACGCCCGAGGTGGTATTGCACCATCTCGTTCAGGCCCAGGACACCGACCAGGTACGTGACCCGGTGCATGCGCAGGTACTCCTCACCGTCCTGATTCATGGTCAGGAGCGCCAGCGGCCCGTCATCCTTGAGCGCGAGCAGCTTCTCGATGAACGCCTTCTTCTGGACGTGCGCCTTGACCGCCAATTCGAGGTCGCGGCGCAACCGTTTGAACAGCTGCTCGTCGTTGTGGTTCGCGACGTAGGCAGCACGCGGCATATTCAGGGTGACGTTCTGCAAGGCGCTGTAGCGCATCTTCCACGGGGTCAGCGCGTCGCAGAGGTCCGACCGCTCAAGCTTGAACGACAGACGGCAGCACTCGCTGATCTTCGCGGTGTTGCCCCGGTCGAACACAAAGTAGGTATTCCCCTTCTCGGTGGCCACTTCCGAAATATGATATAGGAAGTCCTGCCAGCCCGGCGTATTGAAGAACCGCTCGGTCATGTGTACCAGCGGCTTCGGGAAAAAGAAAGGCCGACCCTTGGCGTCGCCTTCCTTGTACACGTCGAATATCGCCCAGACGAATCGCTGGGCTTCTTTCATGTAGCTGCCGTACTTGCGGCCGGTGTACCCGCCGCCCGGGCCGATCGCCTCGACGTCCTCGAAGTGCGCTGGGACCTCCCAGTAGAGGTTGATGTCGGAGAAGATAGCCTGGCCGCCGCGGGCCACGTTCTGCTGCGAGTATTCGAATATAAGCATCTGGGCGAGTTGGTGCAGGTCGTGGTCGCTCATCCCCTCGGTGTACGGAGCGAAGAACAGATTGACCGCGTCCCAGCCGATGGCGCCCGCGAAGTGGCCCTGCAGCGCGGCCGAGAACTTCACCATGTGCGCGAGCAGGGTTTCCGGGTGCTTGGCCGGGTGCGCCATCGAGAGCGCGTTGGGCAGAGACAGGCCGAACTTCTTCACGTACTCGAGCGACTGGCCGGAGCAGTACGGCCGATTCACGAACCCGAGGTCGTGCAGGTGGATGTCGCCGCGCGTGTGGGCTTCCGCCACGTCCGCATCAAAGACCATCGAGAGTGCAAACTGCTTGAGTGTCCACTCGGCGATGGTCATGTTCGTCGCTTCCGGGTTGTGCGGCACGTTGGCGTTCTCGCGGTTCTTGAACAGCATCATCCGCTCGACGTCGTACGCCGGCACGCCCAGGCGCGCGTGGCGCTTGTAGTGCTCGACCAGGCCGCGTTCGACCAGCTTCGAGTTGACCAGTTCCCGGATGAGCGACGACGTCACTTCCTTGACCCCGGAGTTGACGACGATGCCTTCGACCTCGAGCGCGATCTTCTCGGCTTCGGCTGCGTCGAGGTTCGTCTCACGAACCAGTGCCCGAGAAATCCGGTTCCGGTCCCATCCGGCAATCGTCTCACCGGTCGTCTGGACAAACAAGGCCAGGTCGGTGGCTTCCTTTTTGCCGGACAGCAGCTTCTTGATGCCGTCGCGGTTCGTGCCGCGGCGTTGCCGGGCGCGCTTCTCACGATAGAGTATGAAGGACTTCGCGGTGCGCGCGTGCCCGTTCTCAATCAGCACCTTCTCGACCGCATCCTGTATCTCTTCCACCTTGGGCACGTGGTCACCCTGCAGATCGCGCAGGTACCTGCAGACTCTGTGCGCCAGCTCGTCGGACAAGTCCCGGTCTTCGCCGCCGACCGAGTGGGCAGCCCGAAAGATGGCGCTCCTGATCTTGTTCAGGTCGAAGTCGACCTTCTCGCCCGTCCGTTTCTCGACGTGACGGAAGTACCGCGCGGCCGGCTCGACCTGCTGGGCGGCATCCTGCGCCTGCCCTGCCTTCACTTCCAGTTCTGGCACTCTTCCTCCTCTAGTCTCTGCTCTGCTTTTCCGCCGCTGCGCACAGACACGCGACCAAGCATACGGGAGGATAGAACGCCTCGTCGACCCTGCTCACGACCGATCCCGCGCGTCTGTGCTTCATCTCTTGAGATTCTCCAACTCTTCGACAAAATGCTCCGGGCTGTCAAACTGACGATAGACCGACGCAAAGCGCACGTAGGCGACCGGGTCGAGTACGGACAGGCGTTCGAGCACCAGTTCGCCCAACTCCTGGGACGGCACCTCGAGGCGGTAGTCCTCGCCCAGCTTGGCCTCGACTGAGTCCACGAGCTTGTCCATGTCCTCGCGGCTGACGGGCCGTTTGCGGCAAGCCAGCACGACCCCGGCCAGCAACTTGCCGCGGTCGAACGGCTCCCTGCTCCCGTTGCGCTTCACCACCATTAGCGGTGTCTTCTCTACGTATTCATACGTCGTGAACCGATTGCCGCACTTCGAGCACTCGCGCCTCCGCCGGACAGCCGCGCCGTCGCGCGAGGGGCGCGAATCAAGCACCCGATCATCATCGTTTCCGCAGAAAGGACACTTCATATGGTATAAGCGCGGTATATTACCACACAATCTCTAGTAGTCAACATCCACGAATACCATCCCCATAATTGCGTAAGTCTTTGCCAAAACATATCTTATGATTGCAGACGCACGCAGGTCGTCCTTTTCCCTCTGTTCGGCGTGCCGGACTACCCTAAACAGTAACCCAGTCAAGAGGCAACGGCTTGGTCTATCCACATTGCTATCCACACGTTAGTAACAGGTTTTCCCAAGGCCCGGCGGCATCAGGTGGTCGTATCCCGCGACCTTTGCAGGCAGAATGCGACCGGCGCGCTCTATCCACAATCCGCGGCCTTTCTCGACCCTGCCTATGACCGTGACCTTGACTCCCTTCACGCTGGATGGCAAACGGTTCCGGCTGGTGCAAAGCAACTCGTAGTCCTCACCGGCCGCCAGCACGAAGTCAACGGGGTCCTTCCCCCGGTAGGCGCAGAACCTCCTCGTGGCCGGGTCTATCGGGATCGCTCCGGCCTCCAGCACTATCCTCACGCCACTCATCTCGCTGATGTGTCGTGCGTCGGTCGCGAGCCCGTCCGAAGTGTCAATCAACCCATGGATGTGGCGCCTCAGCACCTTCATCGCCGCCAGGCGCGGTACTGGCCTGAGGTGGCGCCTGACAAGTGGCAGACGCCAGTCGCCCCTGCCGATTCGCCCTCCGCTCTGCGACTCCGGCTGCCCGCCTCTGCGGTTCTGACTTCTGATTTCTGACTTCTGACTTCTGTCTTCGTCCTGCAGAAGCATCCTCCCCGCCTCGGCACTGCCCAGCTGCCCGGTGACGTACAGCCTGTCTCCCGGCCGGGCGCCGGACCGCAGCCTCGGTCTGCGCGTCCTGCCGGTCACGGTCAGTGCCAGCAGCAGTCGGTCCGCGACGATAATATCTCCGCCCGCGACCTCGCACCCCGTCTCCGCACAAACGCTCTCGATGCCTGAGTACAGCTGACGCACCTGCTGCTCTATGCTCGACGACCGACGCTTGACGCCGGCGGCGGTCGGGCGTCCTGCGTCAGGCGTGAGGCACAACGCGTTTCGAGGCAGGGCGAGCGATACGAACACGGCCTCGGGCTCGGCCGCCATGGCTATGACGTCCGAGACAGCGCCACAGGCACACCGCGCGCCCACCTGACGGAAACTCATGTAGGAGAGGTCGAAGTGCACTCCCTCGGCATACGCGTCGGTTGTCAGAACTGTCCCGTCGCTCAGGACCGCGGCGTCATCGCCGATGCCGAGCCGCACACGACCGCGGCTGCGGACTGCTCGCCGGATCGTTCTGATGAGTCCGTCCTCGGTGTGCGTTCGGTGGCCTGTCATGAGACGTTCTCAGCTTACGTCTCTGGAGTCCCAAGTCAATCTCCCGAGTCGGCACCGGGAGGCTTGCTTGACTCTCCCCTCTTTTTGGCCATACTGACGCGTTGACCATCACCGAATTCCAGAGTCTCATCCGTGACATCTACTTCGACAAAGACAGCCGGCGCGGCAGGGATGGCACGTTCCGCTGGCTGGTCGAGGAAACCGGGGAGCTTGCCCGGGCAATGCGCAGGGGTGACCGGTCCAACCTCGAGGAGGAATTCGCCGACGTCTTCGCCTGGCTGTCCAGCCTGGCCACACTCGAGGGAATAGACATGGAAGCGGTCTGCGCCAAGTACGCAAGAGGCTGCCCCAAGTGCCACGGAGTCCCCTGCACGTGCAAAGAGCAAGTGGTCTAGTGGTCGAGCATCCCGGTGGTCTGCCGCCGGCAGCTCGACGTCCCCCTGGACAGGAGGCATCCAGCCTATGATTCCCCTACTCGTCCTACTTCTGGCAGCCGGTCAAGTTGCACCGTCGGCAGACACCGCCCCGCCTGCGCAGCAGTTCGCGCCACCGGACGGCGTCAGGGCGTTCGACACGCCCAACGACGCGGGCAAGTCGATCAGTCTGAGCTGGAGCGCGGGCGAAGGCACCATGCCCGAAGCCTGGCTGGTTGAGCGAACCGAACCCGATACCGGACCCAAGGTCATAGCAACCAACAAACCCGACGAGGCGGGCTACCTGGACGAGGACGTCAGGGACGGTATTCCCTATACGTACCGCGTCGCGGCAGTCACCGCTGCGGACACGGTCTGGTCCGAACCGTCTCCGGCAGTGAAAAGCTCCCCCCAGTTCTTCAATATGTACCGGCTCAACATCCTCATTGCGATGGTCATCTTCTTCGCGCTGGTAGTCTACTACATCGAGTCGGCAAAGAGAGGCAAGAGCCTCTTCGTCCGCCGGATCGCCGGGCTCGACGCGGTCGAGGAGGCGGTCGGCCGCGCCACCGAGATGGGCAAGCCCATCGTCTATGTACCCGGGCTCGGCTCGGTCGCGGACATCGCCACCATCGCGTCCTTGAACATCCTCGGCGAAGTCGCCAAGAAGACCGCCCAGTACGATTCGGCCTTGCTCGTGCCGAACCGCGACCCGATTGTCTACACGGTCGCGCGGGAGATAGTCAAGGAATCCTACACCAAGGCCGGCAGGCCCGATGCGTTCCGGCAGGACAGCGTCTTCTTCGTGACCTCCGAGCAGTTCGCCTACGCCGCCGCCGTGGACGGACTGATGGCGCGCGAGAAACCGGCCACCAACTTCTTTCTCGGCATGTTCTGGGCCGAGTCGCTGATCCTCGCCGAGACCGGCGCCCAGACCGGAGCCATCCAGATTGCCGGAACCGATTCGGTCTTCCAGCTTCCGTTCTTCATCACCGCCTGCGACTACACGCTCATCGGCGAAGAGCTCTACGCCGCCTCCGCCTACCTCTCCCGGGAGCCGCTGCTCCTCGGCTCGCTCAAGGGACAGGACTACGGCAAGATCATCATCCTCGCCATCGTCGTACTCGGCTCGGCGCTGCTGCTTTTGAGCGGGATTTCGGCGCTGAGCTCCCTGGCCCGAATCGCCGACTTCTTCAGCGTCAGGTAAGGATGCACGAATGAAACGAAGCATACCGCTCGCCATTTGCCTGGTCATGGGTATCGCGATGATGGTTCAGTTCTTCGTCCCGCACCCGGCGTCGGTTGCGTTCTACGACCTGACGACCAAGTGGGTTCGGATTGTCGCCGCCTTCGCGCTCGTGCTCGGTACCGGCAGCCTGGTGATGTACCACGTCGACAAACTCCGGCGCCGCCGGCAGGGCTGGTACTACTCCATCGTCACCCTGATCGCTGCCGCCGTTACCTCGGTCATCGGCCTCGGTTGGGGCGTCAAACCCGGCTCGCCGCTGCAGGACATCATCTTCAGCAACCTGCTGGTGCCCCTCAATGCCTCGATGTTCGCCATCCTGGCGTTCTATATGGCCTCGGCCGCCTACCGTGCGTTCCGCGCCCGTACCAGGGAAGCCGCCTTGCTGCTCGTCGCCGCCTTCGTCGTCATGCTCGGGATGGTGCCGATTGGCGCCAACGTGCCGTTCTTCTGGTTCCTGGCGGCGATGGCCGCAGCGCTGCTCGTGGCCGGGCTGCTCACGC
>JAFGRF010000259.1 GCA_016935295.1 Caldifarciminota bacterium
CCCACCTACCTGCCCGGCACTGAGATCAGGGTCCGAATCGCCAAGAAAGGCAAAGAGAGCGACGAGGGAATCGGCTATCTTGAGGGCGGTATCAAGGTCGTCGTTACCGGCGCCGCCAACGCCGTGGGCCAGGAGATGGACGTTGTCATTCAGGGCGGACTCGACACCGACGTCGGCCGGGTCGTGTTCGCCAAACCCCGCTTCGCCGAAGTCAAATAGGCGACTAAACTCCGAGGCCGGACGCCTAGCGCGTCCGGCCTCCTGCTTGGATCGTTCTTCCGAAACCAGCCGCGTAGACGAGCGAGTGCCGGCCAGTTACAGAGACAAAGCGCTAAGGACAAAGGACCAAGCAAGTAACAAGAAGAACAAGTCTAACCGGACTTTGCCTTTCCGGCACTGCTTTGTCCTTCAAACTCTGTCCTTTGGACTTCCCTCAGATTGGGTATTCGTACACCAGCACTCGGCGCATGCGCGGATGCCGTTTCAGGCCCATGAGTCTGAATGCCGAAGCCATCTCATCGCTTGCCGCCACGCCGCTTATGTTTCTTGTTCCGCGTTCGCGCGCCACGCGGGACAGGTATGAACCGAAAGCTGTCAGCGCCCTGTTGCCACCGGCCGCGAACGAGATATCGAGGTCATTGCCGCGGTACCGGTGCGGTCTGAGTATCAGCAGTCCATCCAGCTTGCCTGCCTTGCGATGCCCCAGGACATGGCCACCGCGCTTCAACTCGGCGATGTAGCGATGGTCAACCTGCCGATACAACCATGTGTATTGCAGCAGGCCCTTGCTCGCCGCGAACTCAGGGCTGCGTTTGATGTAGTCGAAGGCCTCGGCCGCTGCAGGCCTGACCAGTGGCGGGAAAACCGGGGACAGTCCCCCGGAGCGGCGCGTCGAGCCCGCCGCGGTACAGTCCCCGTTTTCCAGTCCCCGTTTCGCAGGTTTGCCGACAAAGAAGCGATACTGGGTGTAGGGCTTGAAACCCATGACCGCGGTGATGATGTGCATGGACTCGTGATTCACATCGGCAGTCGCGAGCCGCAGCGAGACCGGCCGTTCGTCCAGAGTCCTTTGCAGCACACGGCGCGACAGCTCCTTGCCAATACCCCGATTCCGGCAGGCCGGATCAACGCGCAGTCCCTCCAACCACCACTCTCCCGGCGCGAGCTCGGTCGCTTTGCCATAGCCCGCGATCCGGCCCCGCAGCTCGGCCGCCCAGAATCCTCCCTGCTTCACCCAGCGGTCGAAGAACAGCGGCACGTAGTCGTTGCCCTCCCAGATGCGGGACGAGACCTGCAGCACTGCGGGCTTGTCTTCCATCGTCATCGGCCGCACGACCAACCCACGGCTCACGGCTGCCGTCCTGCGGCTCTCCGGATGTCTCCCTTCTGACTTCTGCACTCTAGGTTCTGGCTTCTGACTTCGACTGGCTCTGGTCATCCTCCCTCCCACGCAAGTTCCTTGTGCAGCCAATGTCGCCGATAGTAGCCTATGGCCAGAATCCCTGCCTCCACGATTATCGAGACACCGATGCCGAGCCAGATACCGGTGACGCCGAACCCGAGCGGGCCGGCGAAGACCAGCGCGGCCGGAATCTTGATGCCCCAGTTGGATATGAGGGCGGCGACCATCGGGTTGCGGGTCGCACCGGCCCCGCGTTGCGCGCTGTCCCATCCGGTCGAGAGACCGAGCACGATGAGCATCGGCGCGAGCACACGCAGGTATCCTGTGCCGAAGCGTACAACCGCCGGGTCAGCATTGAACACGCGCACGAGCAGCGGCGCGAAAAGGAACAGCACCGGCATTACCCCAAGCTGCAGGAGAAAAGCAACACGCAGGACGCGCCGGCTGACCTCGTATGCCAGGTCCTGCTTCTTCTGTCCCAGGCTCTGTCCGACGAGCGTCTGCCCCGCGGACGCCAATCCACCGAGGTAGATGTACATCAACTGCAGCAGCCTGATGCCGATGCCGAATGCCGCAGTCGCCTCGGTACCGTACCGAGTCGCGACGCCGAACATCAACATCCCGGTCAGCGGGCGGGTGATTGCCTGCAGCCCGGCCGGAACTCCGACTTCCAGGATTGTCTTCATTGTCCCTCGCCGCACCGGTCCGCGCAGGCTCAGGAGCCCGCGCCGGTGCAGCATCACGGCCATCGCCACGAGTCCGCCCGACTGGGACAGCACTGTCGCAAGCGCCGCGCCGGTCGCGCCCATCCTCGGTAGCCCCAGCCAGCCGAATATCAGCAGTGGGTCGAGCACGAGGTTCACCACGTTGGTCACGAGCGTGATGAACATCGGTGTCCGTGTGTCCCCCAGCGCCTGAAATCCGGCGTAGAGCGCCATCCCGGTGAAGAAGCCTGGTAGAACGGCAAGGAGTATCGCAAGGTAACCCCACCCGGCGGCGACCACGTCCGGCGCTGCACCGAACCAGGCAAGGATGCGACCCGAAAGCAATACGCCGACCACGGCAAGGGGGACCGAGCCGAGCAGGGCAAGAAACAGGCCGTGTCTAATGCTATCCCGGACCCCTTCCCTGCTGTCGGCGCCGGCTGCGCGCGAAGCGGTCGCGAGCACGCCGACCATAACCACCTGTCCCACCGAAAAGAGAACGCCCAAAACAGCCCCGCCGAGCGCGACGGCGGCGACCGTTGCCGGACCGAGCCGTCCGACCCAGAACATATCCACGAC
>JAFGRF010000260.1 GCA_016935295.1 Caldifarciminota bacterium
CTGATTGTTAGAGGCGCGTTAAACCCCTGCGGGCGAGTGACAAGGATAGCCGGGAAACGGCCTCTGTCAATTGTGGAGTGGCGGGTCCCGAACCGAGATGGGGACAACCACAGAGTCCACGGAGGACACAGAGTGGGCGAAGCCGGAATCCGGTCCTGGCTTTCTGTGTCCCTGAGCGCTCTCTGGTTCAAGATAGGAATCGGGGTGCCGGCTGCAAAAGGGGGCGGGCCCTCGGAAGAGGGCCCGCCCGCCTAGGATGTTCCTTCGCTACTTCTTACCGGTGTTGTGGAGGTCCTTCTGCCACTTGGGCCATGCCGATGCCGGATCAAGCAGGCCATCGCTGTAGCCGGCTATGCAGTAGAGCGCTCCCTCGCCGACGACGATGATGTCACCGGTGCTTGTGATAGACGGGTTCGGGGCGTAGTCGAGCAGGCCCGCGACCCTCGGTCGGTGTGAGCGGCCGCCACTGCGGCGGCCTTGGGGCAGGTAGTAGTTGCAGTCACAAGACCAGATCTTGCTGCCGTCGGCCTGGTTCAGACAGAAGAGTATGTCGTAGTCGTCCTGGAAGTAGACGTAGCCGTTGGCCGCAACGATAGGAGTGGTGGCGAATCCACCGAGGCTATCGTGGAAGCTCCAGTTCACGCTGCCGGTCGCCGGGTCGACTGAATAGGCCGTGCCCAAATCCGTACCCACGAAGAGCGCGGACTGGCCGAGCGCCATCCGGGAAGCGCCCACCCCATCCAGCACAAGGGGCGCGGCCCACTTGTCGGTGCCGTCCGCGTTGATGGCATGCACCGCCGAATCGGTTCCGACGTAGATTGTACCGTCGCTGCCGATTATCGGCCCGTGGACCTCGCCGACCGGTACAAGATGGCGCGTCCACAGAGGCGAAGTGAGGTTGCCGTCGATCTTGATGAGACAGCCCGAGTCGGTGCCGAAGTACACGCTGCCGTCCGCGTCTATCGCGGGCGCGTCGACGACCGCCTGGTTGGTGCCCAGTATGTAGTCGGCTGCCTTCGACACCCCACCACCGCCGAGGTCCGTGAACTTGTAGATCCGGCACAGGCTGTCCTCATCCTGGTCGCGGCCTACGTAGATGTCGGAGCCACTGATTCCCGGTGCGCCGAACTCGATGAACGGCTCGAGTGACTCCGCCGCGGTGTTCGGCCACCGCCAGTCTAAGCTCAGACCGGCGAGGGAAAGTGCGTAGAGTTCGCCTTCGTTGCTGCCGACAATGACGTGGCCGGTAGCGGCGCAGAGGGCCGGGCCGCCGGTGAAGTCGTACTCGGTCCAGCGGGTAGTAGCGTATCGCTTGGCCTTGCCTTTGTCGGCGGTGATGGCGTAGAACCTCCAGTCGTCCCAGGAGAAGCTCATCACGAGCTCTTCTGCGCCGTCGTTGGCGACGAGTGCAGAAGTGGACATCGAGCCCTCTTCGGGGCTCTGCCACAGCCATTTGACGCCGCCTTCTTTGCCGACCGGTATGCGGATTACCGTGTCCAGTGACTTCGCCATCTTCCAGTCCTGGACCCGGACGTGGACTTCCGCTGTCTCGACCTTGTCGAATATGTTGGTGAGCGTGAACATGCAGGGCGTAGGGGTGAGTTCGGTTGTCGTATCGCCTTTCGGCCATTTCACGATGGCGCGGAGGCTGTCGCCGTCGTCGTCATGGCCGTAGACCGTGATGTTGGTCGGGGCGCCCATGATCGCGACCGGCGGGACCAGCACGGAGTCAACCACCGGCCTCTGGTTCAGTATGACCTTCACGGACTTGGCCGGTGAGAAGTCAGAGGCCTTCTTCGGGTCATCCTCGCGAATCCCCTGTACCTTGACGTCATACGTGCCGACCGCATTCCACTCGTGGGTCACTGCCGCCGTCTCGCCGGACATGTAGGCGAAGTCGCCGGTGTCAATCGCGTCCGTCCAGTCCATAACGAAGAGGATGTTGCCTTTGGCGATCGTGGTCACGACGCTGCACGTGTAGGTGGAGTAGGTCCAGGTCGACTCAGGCCCCCACGGAACGCCCGGGGTGGCCGGCGGCTTGGACGGGCAGCCGGTCATGCACAGGACGACTACCAGCGCCAGCAGAGCCGTTGCTGCGGTTTTTCTCCAATCCATGCGGTCCTCCCTGTCGGCGCTGGATCCGGCTACCGGGTTACGACCGGGCCGTGATACGCTCCGACTTCGGGCAGGCGGCAGCTGTTGCCTTGCCCGTCCTCGAAATAGTAGTAGTACGTGTGCATGTTGCTGAGGAACTCGCCGGTCGTGTAGCCGTAGAGCCCGTTGGCAGGCTTGCCCTGGACCCGTTTCATCGCGTGCGGGAAGTTGTCGATGTAGACGAGTGCGACCGGCGGATCGTCGCCGTCCACGTCATTGTAGTGCACGTAGAAACGGTACTTCGTACGGAAGCCCGCCAGGTCGGTCACTCCGCCGATCCCCGGCTCAAGCCGCTGGTCGAGCAGCGTCGGCGCGGAGTTCGGCATGGCTATCACTTCCGGGCCGCGGAGGAAGCCCGCGGTCGGCAGATTCACGCAGTCGCCGTTGCGGTCCTTGGCCATGAAGTAGTACGCGTGGGGACCTTCCGGCAGCCTTGTCTGGTAGTGGTAGACGCCGTCGTTGGGCTTGCCGCTATGTAGTTTCATGTCGTGGACGATGCCATCGACGACCACCTTAACCTTGGGCGACGGCGGGCAGTCCGTGTCCTTGTAGTGAACCGTGTAGGTGTAGATGTTCTGGTCCGAGCCGTAATCGAAATAGACGCCGCCCTTGGTCAGCAGCGGCAGGCGGTTCATCGGCTTCTTGGCGCCGACGAACGGGCCGTTGTACGCCCCGTAGCGCGGGAACCGCTCGGTCTCGCCCCTCGCGTCCTCGGCGTAGAAGTAATAGGTGTGTTCGCCAGGAGGAAGAGACAGCCGGGCCCGATACGTGGCACTGGCAGCAGTACCCCGACCGAGGCGTTTCATCGGATAGGGGACATTGTTGATGTAGACTTCCACCTTGGCGGCAACGTCGCCGTCCGGGTCACTATATGCGACCGTGGCAACGTACACGTTTCTCGCCGTGCCCGACATGGGTGTAATCATCGGTTTGCACAGGCAGGGTTTGTTGTTGCCCTGGGCGGCCAGCGTTGGGGTGGCGAGGACCAGGACCAAGAGAACAACTGAAGCTGCGGCAAAAGCATAGTGCTTTGTGCGCATTCTTCCTCCTTTTTTCATGGTGCAGGTATTATAGTTTTCACGAAATCGGGAGTCAAGGGTTGTGACCCCTGAATTCGCTTCTGCAGCGGACGGACGCCGGCCGTTGCCGCCGGCACACATACAGCAGTTGAGTCGTGATACGCCGCACGATTCGCGGCGAACACTACCCAGTGGCAACCTGAAGGCTGGAGCACCACCTCCATCTTACATTCCTCTATATCCCTGTCAACAAAGCATTTGCAGCACCTCTGGAACGGCCTCCCGGGCGGACCGGGGCCGACGGCTGTGTTTCAGATTTGATGCTGAGCCATGGGTGCTGAGACTGGCCGAGCGCGCTTCCCGCTGCGCCTTCGCCTGTTTTCTCCCGGAGGATGTTCTGATGTCCGGTCCGGAGTGAATTCCTTTGGATTGACACGTGGCCGGAAAGGAGTAAGCTGGACGTATGCGCAGGGCGCTGGTTGGCGTCCTTCTTGTCACGCTTGGGGCAGTGACGGCTTGGGCGTGGTCGATCTGGAGTCCGATTGGGCCGGCCCTGTTTCCGGTCCTGTGCGGGGCGATCTCGTCCAGCAACCCGCAGGTCGCAGTCGTGGCCGTGTCAAGGGGGACGACGGCCGTGCTGTACTTCACTACCGATCGGGGTTCGAACTGGTCAACTACCACTGGCTTCCCTGCATTCCGGCCACTCGCGACAGTGTTCGAGCATGGCAGCGACAGTATTCTCTATGCTGTTGCCGGGGACGTCTTCAGGAGCACCGACCGAGGTCAAACCTGGTCGCAACTGGCGATGCCCGATGGTTCGGTCTGGCTCAACGTTGCGCTCAACCCGACGGATTCGAATGAAATCTGGCTTGCGGGATACTCGGACGCCAGTATGTACGGACGGGCGTCGGTCGCGGCCAGCACCGACGCGGGCACAACTTGGACGATGCTCGTCTGTGACACCACGCTGCGCTCTTCCGCGCATTCAATTGCCGTGGACCCGACTCGGGACAGCACTCTCTACTGCGGTGGCTCGATAGCCGGCCGGGCTGTTGTGTACAAGAGTACGGACAGAGGCTCGACGTGGGCCGCGCACGACCTGCCTTCGCCGACGAAGGCCGATTCGGGTGCAATCTGCAGCCCGCCGGCGCAGGAAGTGCCCGTGCCTGGGCGTGTCAGGTTCCTCTACGTGAACCCGCTCAATCCCAGCGTATTGCTTGCAGCACAGCCTTGGTACGGCATATGTCGTTCCACCAACGGCGGCACAAGCTGGTACCACTACCCGGGTTTCAGCGAGGCTCACTCGCTCGCCTTCTCACCGCTACAGCCTCAGACCGTCTACGTCGGCGTCACCAGCGGCATCTTCAGAACTACGAACGGGGGGCAGTTCTGGGGTGGGCCGTACCAGCCTCCGCGCGGCGGGTTGGTGGACTGGATAATGGCGTTCGCAGACTCTGCCGGCGAGGCTCTGGCGACCAACGGCGCAGGTGTGTTCAGGACTCGGTGGGGAGACTGGGACCCGGTGAGCGTGATCGATACCGTCAACGTGACCGCTCTCACTTCACAGTTCGTATACGCGGCGATTGCCGATGTCGGCGTGTTCCGTTCCATAGACGACGGCGGCGCCTGGAACCGATGCGGGAGCTTTCCAGGAGCGGACAGCGTCGTAGCGCTGGCGGTGGACCCCGGTGATGTGTGGGCGCTGGCCGACGTCGGTCTCTATTGCAGCGCGGACAGCGGCGGGACGTGGGTTTGCAGGGGAGACTGGTTCGATTCGGCCGGGTCAGTGGTCGTGTCGTCCCTGATGCCTGACGTCATCCTGGCCGCCGGAAAGCGCTCGGATTCGCTAGCAGTCTCGTGCTCCTCTGATCGCGGCACGACTTGGAGTCATTCTCTTCTTTGCAGAGGTGGTATGGGCAGAGCCGCAGCCCTGAGTCCAACAGACCCGGGCCGTGCGCTCGTCGGCGGTGACTCCGCGGGAAACCCTGTCCTCTATACTACTCGCGACACCGGGCGAACGTGGCTGCGGGTGGGCGCCGGCCTGACCGGCTCGGTGCATTGTCTCGTCTTTGCTTCGGGACAGAAGCTCCTCGGCGGAACATCCGCAGGAGTTTTCCACAGCCTGGACACGGGCCAAACCTGGCAGTACGAGGGGCTCTCGCACGTGAACGCAATCGTCCTTGCCGGGTGGGAGGGGTTTGCCGGCACCGACAGCGGTGTATTCGCCACGCAAGGCGGCAATTGGTTTGCGTACAGCTACGGGCTGGTTGACTCGGTAGTCTCCACTGTTTCCGTGATGGGAATGGACTCCGTGTATGTCGGCACTCGAACCGCCGGGCTGTTCCTCGGTCACTTCCCGGTCGGAATCGATGATTCGCGGAATGATGCACGGCGGCCCACGAGTGTCGGGCCAACGATCTTCCGTGGCGCTCTCTTGCTGTCTTCACGGCAAGCATCTTACTGCTTGCTGCTATCCGCTGACGGGCGGAAGGTGATGGACCTCATGCCGGGCGCGAATGATGTGCGGTTGCAGGCGCCGGGAGTGTACTTCATCAGAGGACCGACGACCGAGGACGGAAGACCGGGCGCTGCCGTTCGCAAGGTCGTCATCACGCGCTAGCCGGCCCCGTACCGCCCCAATAAATAGGGACGCTACCCATTTTCCGCTTGTCTGTGGCTAAGATTCACAATTATAGTATCTTAGGCTGACATGCCGGCCGAAAATCAGGCTTCGGGAATCGCCTTGGGAACCGTTCCCGGGACGGTTCGGACGGTGGTTCGGACCGGGACCTGCGGATGCATGTTCCACGCGACTTCCGGGGGGATTTCTGTCGTGATGTGCACGGGAACTGAGAAGAGCAGTCGCGGATGGACTTGCCTTGTGGTTCTGGGATGCACTTGGAGCGCCATTCCCACGGTGACGCCAGACGCGGTTCGCTATGTTGTCTGCGGAAGGGTTGTCAGGGAGGTTTGCGGAGGGATTCGCGCGGGGACTTGCAAGGTGACTCGCGAGATGACAGGCGAGGCTCGCGGCGGGACGCCAGCGCGGATGAGCGGGGATTCTGCGGCTTGCGCACGACGGGGACAGTCCCTCAGAATCGCACAGGGCCCTGCGAAGGGACAGCCCCCGTTTCGGCTCAACCTGGCGTGGTACAGCCCTGTTTTCCGGGTCATATTCCGTCGCCGGGGCGTCATTTGACTTCGGTGCTGAATCGGCTATTCTATGAGCGAAAATCATTGGAGGAAAGAAGAAATGTCGTTGACGAAAGAAACGAAAGACAAGCTTATCGGAGCCCACCGCATCCACGAGAAGGACACCGGGTCTCCGGAGGTGCAGGTTGCAATCCTGACCGAACGAATCGGGATGCTGACCGAACACCTGAAAATTCACAAGAAGGATAAGCACTCGCGCCGCGGGCTGATTAAGCTCGTCAACGAGCGGCGGCGCCATCTGAATTACCTCGCCACGCATCACAAGCCCCGGTACGAGAGAATCGTAGCCGACTTGAAGCTGCGCGGCTAGCGGTCAACTGACCACCGGAAAAACCTATATGAGCAAGATGAATCGAGTCGAGAAAGACGTGTGCGGACGCACACTGTCGTTTGAGCATGGTCGTGTCGCCCGGCAGTCGGACGGCGGCCTGCTCGCCCGCTACGGCGACACCGTTATCCTCGCCAGCGCGGTCTATGCCAAGGAGCCGCCGAAGGAGTACCTGGACTATTTTCCGCTGATTGTGGACTACCGGGTGCTGGCCTACGCCGCGGGCAAAATCCCGGGCGGGTTCTTCAAGCGCGAGGGTAAGCCCCGCGACAAGGAAACCCTTACCTGCCGGTTGATTGACCGGCCCATCCGGCCGCTATTCCCGGCGAACTTCCGCGCCGACACGCAGATTGTCGAATACCTGCTTTCGACCGACCTGGAGAACGAAAGCGAATTCCTCGGTCTGGTCGCGGCATCGGCGGCGCTGCACATTTCGGACATCCCGTTCCAGGGCCCGATCGGCGCGTGCCGGGTCGGCAAGATCGGGGGCGAGTTCGTCCTGAATCCGCCGATGAACAAGGAACCCGAGGCCGAGATGTGGATGCTCTACGTCGGCATCGGCGACCAGGTGATGACCATCGCCGGCCAGGCACGCGAGGTGTCGCCCGAGGACATCGACAAGGGCTGGGAGCTGGCGCAGCCGGTCATCAAGCAGACGATCGACCTGCAGGAGGAGCTGCGGAAGCTCGTGGGCAAGCCAAAGCTCGTAAACGACAAGCCGAACGTGCCGGCCGAGCTCGCGGCGGAGATCCGCAAGGTCGCGGCCGACCGGGTGAAGGCGGCGAACGACATCGTGGACAAGCTCTCCCGCGGCAACACGCGCAGCACCCTGCAGCGGGCGGTGATCTCCGAGCTGGCCGAGAAGTTCCCCGATTCGGACAAGATGATCAAGGAAGTGCTGGACGAGATGTTTGGCGAGGACATGCGGAAGCGCGTGCTCGAAACCGGCGTGCGCCTCGACGGCCGGAAGGAGACCGAGGTCAGGGAGATTGACTGCGCGGTCGGGGTCCTGCCCCGGGCGCATGGTTCGGCCCTGTTCACCCGCGGCCAGACCCAGTCGCTCGCCGCGACCACGCTCGGCACCAGGCAGGACGAGCAGGTCATCGACGACGTCGAGCTGGAAGTTGAGGAGCGGAAGTCGTACATGCTCCACTACAACTTCCCGCCGTTCTCGGTCGGGGAGGTGAAATTCCTGCGCGGCCCGGGCCGCCGGGAAATCGGTCACGGCGACCTGGCCGAGCGCGGGCTGGAAGCGGTCATCCCGAAGGATGACGACTTCCCTTATACCGTACGGATTGTCTCAGACATCCTTGAGTCGAACGGCAGTTCGTCGATGGCGTCCGTCTGCGCCGGTTCACTCTCCTTGATGGACGCGGGCGTGCCGGTGAAGGCGGCCGTCGCCGGTATGGCCATGGGCCTGATTACCGACGGCGACATCGCCAAGGGCGCGAAGTACCGTATCGTTACCGACATCCTCGGCGACGAAGACCACTATGGCTACATGGACTTCAAGGTCGCGGGCACCCGCAAGGGGATTACCGCGATCCAGCTCGACCTGAAGCTGCCGGGCGTGCCTTACAGCGTGCTCGCCGAGGGCATCCGCAGGGCGACCACGGCACGGCTCGGCGTGCTCGACATCATGGACAAGACCATCGACAAGCCGCGGGCCGACCTTTCGAAGTACGCGCCGCGCATCGTCTCCATCGTCATCGACAAGGAGAAGATCGGCACGGTCATCGGACCGGGCGGCAAGATGATCCGGAAGATAACCGAGGAGACCGGCGCGACCATCGACATCGAGGACGACGGCACGGTGACCATCGCCTCCAACAAGGTCGACGCGCTGAACGCGGCCAAGGCGTGGGTCGAATCGCTCGTGGAAGAGGTCGAGGTCGGCAAGCTCTACGAGGGAAGGGTGACCCGCATCATGAACTTCGGCGCATTCGTCGAGGTGCTGCCCGGCAAGGAAGGACTGGTTCATATCTCCCAGCTCGGGCCGGAGCGGTACAACCGGGTCGAGGACGCGGTGAACGAGGGCGACAAGGTATGGGTCAAGGTCGTCGAGATCGACGACATGGGTCGTGTGAACCTGTCGCGGCGCAAGGCGATGGAAGAGCGCGGCGAGATCCCCTTGTCCGACGACACCGGCATAGCTTCGCGGCCGCCGCGGCGCAGCGGACCGCCGCACCGGGGCCGGGATGACCGGCGCGACCGACGCGGGCACCGGCGCTAGACCGAGAATCTGCTGACGGGCAGGGGTCGAGCCACATCTGGTGCTTCGGCCCCTGCCTCTTCAGGAAAGGACAAAGTGGCAAGGACAAAGGACAAACCGGACACAGAATCGATGCTATCCTTCCTGGCTCTGTC
>JAFGRF010000261.1 GCA_016935295.1 Caldifarciminota bacterium
AGGCGCTGGACAAGGCCGGCCTAAGACCGGGTGTCAAGGTCATTATCGGTGGCGCGCCGGTCACCGAGCAGTTCGCCCGTAACATCGGGGCAGACGGGTTTGCAGCCGACGCGCACGCGGCGGTGCTGGAGATAGAGAAGCTCGCCCGGACAGGTTAGCGGTTAGGAGTTAGCAGTTAGCAGTCGACCGGACAGGAGCAGGCGGTTTGCCGCGCTGCTGCGCGGGGAGAAGCCGGACCGGCCGGTTGTGTTTCCGATGGTCGTGGCGAACCACGCCGCCCGGCTTGAGGGCTTTTCCATTTCTGAAGCTGTGACCCAGTCGGATACGCTGGCGCGGGTGCTCTACTCCGCGTACCGGTTCTACGGATATGACTTCATTATGGTTTTCACTGATACAATGGTCGAGGCCGAAGCGATGGGCGCGCAGGTACTGATTCCCGAGGATGACGACCCGTTTCTGCTCGAGCCACCGCGTGTCTCCAGACTTGAGCCGGCAGACCCGGAGAAGGACGGCCGTATGCCCGTCGTACTTGAGGCCACGCGTCGGTTGAAGGACTTGCTCGAAGACGAGGCACCGATTCTCACATCGCTCAAGGGGCCTTTTTCTCTGGCGTCGTTCCTGCACGGCATGGACAAACTCCTGGAGGACCTGCTGACGGACCCGGGGCGGGCGCACGAGTTCCTCAGGCTTGCGACCAGGAACCAGCTTGCCTACGCGGAGGCGATCATCAGGGCAGGCGGGATTCCTTTCATCGGCGACCCGGTGGCATCCGGCAGCCTGATAAGTCCGGAGATGTTCCGCGAGTTTGCGCGTCCGTATCTGGAGCAGGTTATCCGCGCCGCACACGAGTCAGGCGTGAAGGTCGGTTTGCACATCTGCGGGGAGACGAAGTCCCTGCTAGCAGATATGGTCGCCACAGGTGCCGATTTCCTCAGCATCGACGAGATGGACATGGCGCTTGCTCGCCGAGGAGTTGGAGATACGGTCCTGATGGGCAATGTATCCACCAGGCTCATGCTCGAAGGGACTGCCGACCAAGTGGCGGCTGCTGCCAGAGAGTGCCTTGGTCGTGGGGGGCAGAACCTGGTTCTTTCCACGAGCTGCGATGTTCCGACTGAAGTCCCGAAAGAGAATGTTCAGGCTCTGGTGGCAGCGGCCAGAGATTGGCGGACGGCTTGAGAGTGACGATCTCGCCGCGCGGCGGGCAGAATCTGCGCGAGCTTCTCCACGACGCCGGGCTGCATCTGCCATCTGATTGCGGCGGCGCGGGCACCTGCGGAAAGTGTCGGGTACGCGTGATGGATGCCGAGGCCGAGCAGAGCGTTCTGGCCTGCCAGTACGTGCCGGCGGCTCCGGTCTCGGTCAGGGTGGAGAGAGTCGGACCAGTCGGACGGGTCAGACGAGTCCGACGTACCGGGAAGTCCGTGGCCCTGCGGCTTGCCGCCGATATCGGTACGACTACGATTTCACTAGCCGTTGTGGACAAGGAGCAACGTCGCGTGGTGGCGAGGCGTGAGGTCCTTAACCCGCAGATCGTCTTCGGCGCCGATGTCATCAGCCGCATCGCCGCGGGGAGAAGCGTCCATCGTGCAGGGCTGGAGCCGGAGTTTCTGCAGTTCATGGGCGAGGTCGGGATGACGCGCAAGAAGAGAGTTGTGGTTGTGGGCAACACGGTGATGGCACACTTCGTTATGGGCCGCACTCCCACATCGCTCGGCGAGTTCCCGTACGAGTCACGGCTGCCACTTCGCAGGCGTATCTCCCGTACGCGGGAAGAGCTGTCGTTCGAGATGCTTCCCTTGCTTGGGTCCTTTGTCGGCAGTGACTGCACTGCCGCGATTCTCGCCTCCGGGATGCACCGATCGTTGCGACTTACTCTGCTCGTGGATGCCGGTACCAACGGTGAGGTTGTCCTTGGAAACCGCGAGCGGATGCTCGTGACGTCGACCGCGGCAGGACCAGCTTTCGAAGGTGCAACGCTTGAGTGCGGCAGCCTGGCGCAGGCCGGCGCAATCAGGGCCGTGCACTTCAGCAGAGGTCGGTTCGATACCGAGGTCGTAGGCCGCGGGGAAGCGAAGAGCATATGCGGTTCCGGGGTGCTCGATGCCGTCGCAGAGGCGGTGCGCGTAGGCAGGGTCGACGCTTCCGGCAGGGTATGCGTGGGTACGCGCCTCGAGCTCAGCGACACGCCGAAACCGGTCTTCCTGTCTCAGGCAGACATCCGCGAGGTGCAATTGGCGAAGGGTGCAATAGCCGCGGCGATACGCGTGCTCCTTGCCGAATGGGGAGCGCCGGCGTCTGCAGTCGAGCGCGTGCATGTGACTGGCAAGTTCGGGGCGGCGATGCACCCCGGTGCGGCTGTGAGAATCGGATTGCTGCCGCGGATACCGCTCACGCGCATTCGTCAGCACGGCAACCTGGCACTGCTCGGCGCTGTGATGGCGACTTTGGACACAGGTCTGTTCGGTGCAGCGGAGCGGTTTGCCGCGAAGTGCCGCGAGGTGGTGCTGAGCAACCACCCGCAGTTCGAGCAGACCTTTGTCGATTCGATGGGGCTCGAATCGTGGAACTGATACCGCGGGCGACGTTCGAGCAGATACGGCGGGAACGAGTGGAGGAGATAGCCGCCGAGCGGCAGAAGGGTACGAAGGTCGTCGGCTACTTCTGTATCTACGCGCCGGTCGAGATGGTCCAGGCAGCGGGCGCGATTCCGGTCCGGCTGATGCGGGGCGGGCACGCTGCCGAGGAGGCGGGCGAGCGATACCTGCGCGCCGATGCCTGCTCGTTCTGCAGCGCGTGCATGGGTAATTTCGAACTCGACCCTCGATTCAAGCAGGTCGACGCCGTGCTGGCGGTGAATACCTGCGACATGATGCGGCGGTTGCCTGAATCGATCGAGCGGCACTTCGCCATACCCATTTTCCAGGTCTACATGCCGCGTACGTCGGAACCGTTGCCGCACCGGGTCGCCGAGTTCAGACGGCAACTGGACCTGCTGGCTGTGGACCTGGGCAAGCTGACAGGCGTCCCAGCTTCAGACGAGCGACTTGAGTCTGAGATTGCCGCGTTCAACCATCTGAGGGCCATGCTTCGGCAGACAAGTGACACGCGCCACGTGAACTCGCCGCTCCTCTCCGGCAGCACGATGCTCGACCTGGCAGCCACCGCCTGGCTGCTGGGGCCGGTGAGGGCCGTCTCGCTGGTCGAGGAGTTGCTTCGCATCATCGCTGCGCGTCCTCGTTCGGATGCGCACCGGCCGAGGCTGATGCTCGGCGGCAGCATGCTGACCGAAGACGACCGGTGGCTCCTGGACTTGGTCGAAGGGAAAGCCGACATCGTGACCGATATCCTGTGCACGGGCACGCGCTGGTTCGCGGACGAACTGCCGACAGAGGGCACACCGCTCGACCGGATGGCGCGATTCTACTTCGGTCGAACCTGTATGCATCGCCGGCCCAACAACGACCTGTACAGCTATGCACACCGAATGGCCCGCGAATTCCGCGTCGCGGGACTTGTCTACAAGACGCTGCTCTACTGCGATCCGTACGCATTTGAGGTGAAGCGGTTGCAGCGGGCGCTCGGTATTCCTGTGCTGCATCTGGACACCGACTACTCGACTGAAAACCGCGAACAGGTACGGACGCGAGTCGAGGCATTCCTGGAGACGTTGTGAAGACGGAGAGGGATCAAGGGATCGAGAGACCAAGTGACCAAGTGCGCGGATGGACAGACCCGAAGCCGGCGCGCATTACCTTTGACCAGTGGTTGGAGCTGTTCGACCACGTGCCGGATGAGCTGATTGAGCGCTACCACTACTATGGGAACA
>JAFGRF010000262.1 GCA_016935295.1 Caldifarciminota bacterium
CGTCGCGGACCACGGCCGAAGCTCGCGCGACCACGGATAGCTGGCTGTTGTCGTCGGGCTGGTGTAACAACCCGTGTTCCTGGTGGTGCCGTGTCACCTCGCAGGTTGCGTCCTGGTGTAGTGATTCAGCAAGGACGCAGGACCGCCCCGTGAAGAGCCCCGGGCAGAAGGGCCGCGGCAGGACAGCGCGCAGCGTATGCCGACAGGTCGGCACGCATAGTGCGTAGGACTTGGCCGTGCCTGAGGTCCCGACAGCTACTGCTACGGCAAGTGCGCATCCCACTGCCACCTGCCCGCTTCCAGGACCGAGCGATGCCGCGCCTTCTCGAAACCACGTCCTGCATGGACTACGGCGGAACGGCTGGCGCGGGCGCGGACGTGCAACTGCCCTGCCAAGGCACAGAAAGACCACGTTCCTTCAGTAGCGTGCCACAGCCTCCTCCAGGGACGGGCTTCGGCCCGTCCCTTCGTCGTCGCCGGTCAGTTCTGGTATGGATACTGCATTGCACGGATTTGTGAAGCACGTAGTCGGGCTGGCGGTCGGCCTGCTTGCGACCATCGCCGTCTTGATTCCCGCGCAGGGGCAGAACGACGCTGAACGAGCATGAACAAGCCGCCTGAACCAGGACCCGGCGCGTCAGTGATGCGGAGACAGCCGGCGACCGGGCGGAACACTGCAGTCAGGAGACTGGCTGCGCGCCTGCTCGCCGACGAATCCGCGGTCACGACCATGGAGTGCGTCGTCGCGGGCACCGCACTCGGCGTCGTGGCCGTTGCTGCCTACCGGCTGCTCGCCATCGTGCTGGCTAGCCTCGCCTATCGTGCCTACCTGATCGCCACGCTGCTCACCTCTTGACAGTGACGCGGAACCGCCGCAGTTCCGCGCGATGGAATGGCCTCGCCTGAACCGGTGTGCCGTTGCCCGGCCGCGATACCACGGTCAGAGCGACGGCGCGCCCTCAAGCGAACAGACCACCTGTCGCTACAGCCGGATCAGGTCACGCTTGTGAAGAAGGTCGAACTTGATTCACTTGTCGCGGACTGCTGGATGCAGCTTCATCACAACCGCGAACGACCCGAAGGTAATGCTCCCATTCCAAATGGCATGCTCTGACATCAATAGCCCCTCTCAAGTCAGGATGGACTCGACGTTCGTCTGCCATCTCTAGAACAAACACTCGCTCTTGACTGAGACCGAAGGCAGATTGACTTGGGTTCACCGGACTGAGTCACGTGTGGCCTCTCGGCACTAAGCAGGTTACAGCCCTTGAAGTGTCACCCGATACGTGACGCCCTGACTGCGCCAGCCAACCTGTACGCCGCTGTCCGGAACTCTCGGCACGAGACTTGCTTGGGTGTGTCCAGTATGCCCGTAGATCCGACACGCGACCCGGATGCTGCAGCGGGACGCTGACCGTGTGAAGGCGCGGGGGGCGAGAAGAGGCGGTCCCTGAACACGGCGAAGGGGAGGGGTGGAGATTGCAGCGCAGACCGTGACCACATAAGAGCCCGCAAGACAAGGAGAGAGACAGTGAAGAGAACCGCAGTGTTAGCATGGGTAGTGTTGCTGCCCATCGTCCTCTTCAGCGTGACGCCGGCGTTCGGCCAGTTGCTGGACCCGACTACGCTGACCAAGTACATCGACCCGCTGCCGCAGCCACCGGTCAGGACTCCGGATGGCATGCACAACGGAAAACCGCTCTACAACGTCTACCTTTCGGCCGTCAAGCAGAAGATGCACAGTGAGCTTGATTCGACGCCGATCTTCGCCTTCGACGGCGTGACACCGGGACCGACGTTCCTGGTGCCCATGGGACAGCCGGTCGCGGTGAGGTACGTAAACGACCTGCCGACGGACCACATGTTCCACGTTGACACGACAATCCATGTCATGGCCGGCCAGGGCTGGGGCCAATCGTCCAGATTTGTGTCCCACCTGCACGGCGGAGACGTGGAGGCTGTGTATGACGGTTGGTGCATGGACTTCATCTACCCGGGCCAGGAGACCACGTACATCTACCCGAACAGCCAGCCCGGGGCGACGTTGTGGTATCACGACCATTCGTGTGGTGTCACCAGGCTGAATGCCTACGGCGGCCTGGCCGGATTCTACATCATCGACGACCCACGCGAGAAGCGGCTGAACATGCCGGACGGGCCGTACATGCTCGGCATCGCCGTTCAGGACCGGACGTTCTACGAGAACGGCGAGCTCTACTACCCGTACGAGTGGGAACCTGAGTTCTTTGGCGACGTATCGCTGGTCAACGGCGTCGTCTGGCCGAAGCTCGAGGTCGAGCCCCGCAAGTACCGGATTCGCTTTCTGAACGGCTGCAACGACCGGTTCCTCAACATGAAGCTGCTCGAGGCCGACGAAGAGGGTAACGTCGACAGCGACTCGATGCCGGGACCGGCGTTCTACATGGTCGGAAGCGAGCAGGGACTCTTGAACAACACCCTAATACTGAACGACCCGGGCGTCGTCAACTCGCCGCGCATGCTTGTGGACCCGGGCGACCGCCGCGACTTCATCATCGACTTCGCCGAACAGCAGGGCAAGTACTTCCTGATGCACAACAATGCGCGGGTTCCTTTCAAGGGCGTCGGCAATCCGGCGGAAGACGATGTCCCGCTGCCCGAGCTCTTCCTGGTCCATGTCAAAGACACGTCCGTGGTCGACCCGTACTCGATTCCGATGCAGCCCGGCCATGTGGAGACGCCCAAGCCGGCGCAGGCGAAGTACACCCGTCCGGTCGAGCTGGCGGAGATGATGGACATGGGTGGCGACCCGATGATGATGCTCCTCAACGGCCTGCATTTCATGGACCCGACCACCGACTTCCCGGTGTACAACACCACCGAAATCTGGCAGTTCATCAACACCACCGAAGACGTACATCCGATGCACATCCACCTCGTCAACTGGCAGATCCTGGAGCGGAGGCCGTTCGACGTCGACCAGTACATGCTGGACCAGACTATCGTCTACACCGGTGACCCGGTGCCGCCGGAGCCGCAGGAGATGGGCCGGCGCGACATGGCGAACGCGTGGCCGGGCTACGTGACTACCGTAGTCACCAGCAAGTTCAACCGGCTCGGCACGTTCGTCTATCACTGCCACATCCTCGCGCATGAGGAGAACGACATGATGCGGCCGTATGAAGTGGTTCTCCCCAACCAGGAGGGCGGCGGAATGATGGCGTCCGGCCTTGAGCCGCTTCAGCCGGTGCTCAGTGTACGCGGTCCGGAGCCGTTCCGGAATCGCGCGACCATCGCCTACAGCGCGGGCATCGAACAGCGCGTCAGACTGAGCGTATTCAACTCGCTTGGTCAGGAAGTGAAGACGCTGGTCGATGGAGCTGTCAACCGCGGCATTCACTCAGCGGTCTGGGACGGCACGAACAACGCGGGCGAGCAGGTTGCCGCCGGCGCGTACTTCTACAAGCTGCAGACTCCCAAGAGCTCGCAGACTGCCAGAACCACACTGCTCCGCTAGGTACTACAGCCTCCTGCGGGGGACGGGCTTCGGCCCGTCCCCCGTCTTTCATGGTCGGGTGCCGGAGACGGGAACACGCGCCTCTGTTGCCTCCTCCGTTCATACCGGCGTCCCTGTCACTTGGCCCCGATTGGTTCACGGCATGAACTTTGCAGTTGGTGGAACTATGAGATACACAATCATGTCCGGTTTGCTCGCGGTGCTTGCCGCCGCGTTCCTGGCCGGGTGCAACCAGGACCTGGCCGAATTCACTGACAATGGTGCCGATGTCGCCTACGTCGACTACGGAGCGTGGGGGGCCCTGTACCCGCACGAATACGACGTACAGCAAGCGGCCACCTACGCGATCCAGAACGAGCACCTCTCACGCGGTCAGTACGAATACGTGAACCACCGGTTCGGGTACCCGCCGCCTTTCCGCCGCATCGCCGCTTCCGAGGGAATGCACGTCGCGGGGTGGGAGGATTTCTTCGTCCAGCATGGCTGGCGGATTCCGTCGGACCTGTCCGGGCGGTACGTGGTGAGGAACAAAACCCTTCAAGAGGCGTTCCAGACCGCGGTGACCGCTGAATCCCTGACGATTGCGATGCTCAACCTGTTCCTGATGCGGAACGATGTGCCGGACGACTTCCGGATGTGCTGCATGCGGCAGAAGGAACAGTCGATGGAACACCTCATGATGTTCCAGATGCAGATGAACCCGATGGGCGAAGGCGGGTCTACGAAAGGCGACGTCCGCATCGCCGCCAATCCCGCCTACGGCCACTGGGGAGCGCTGGACAGCAACGGTTACAGCCTGCAGCAGTCGCTCATCTACGCAATCCAGGACGAGCACCTGGCTGAGGCCGAGTACAAGTACGTGAACCGCAAGTTCAACTACCCGGCGCCCTTCCGCGGTATTGTCAACTCCGAGGGAATGCACATCGCCGCGTTGACGAACCTCTTCAACCAGCAGGGCTGGCCGGTGCCGAAGAACGATGGCGACAAGTACATCATCCTCGTTAGGACCCTGCGCGAAGCTTACCAGGTTGGGGTGACTGCCGAGATCGACAACATCGCGATGTACAACAAGTTCCTCGGCCGCAACGACCTGCCGTCGAGCTTCCGGAACGTCTACACCAACCTCAGAGATGCCTCGGTCAACCACCAGAACGCCTTCCAGAAGCACCTGGATGGTGGCGGCAGCGGTGGCGGTGGGTGGGGTGGAGGCAGACACTAGCCGCCGGTTGCGCGAACAGAGGTGACTTGAGAAGGGACAATCACATAACCAGCGAGGGCCGGGGCAGGACACAGGTCGGACCCCGGCCCTTCGTCCTCGTCTTCGGTGCTGCCATCGCCGTCGCCGTCATCGGCTGCCGGCGCGAGGTCAAGACGTCCGAGGCAGGACCGTTCGTCGTCACCGTTGCCGGCAGGTGCGGCTTTGTGGACCGCGATGGTCGAACCGTCATCGCTGCCCGGTTCGACGATGCCGGGCCGTTCTACGAAGGGGTCGCGGCCGTCAGGGTCGGCAGCAGGTGGGGCTTCGTCGACAAGACCGGACGCTATATCATCGAACCGCGGTTCGACGGCGCCTGGTTCTTCTGTGATGGCCTGGCCGGCGTCGAACTCGACGGCAAGTGCGGCTACATCGACCGGTCGGGTCGTGTCATTGTCGAACCTCGGTACGACGACCTGTGGAAGTTCTCCGAAGGACTGGCGGTGGTGAAGGAGAACGGCAGGTGGGGTTTCATTGACCGCACCGGCAGACTCGTGGTACCGGCCGTGTATGACAACGCCTGGTCCTTTTCCCAGGGGCTGGCGCAGGTGATGGTCGACGGCAAGTGGGGCTTCATCGATAAGGACGGAGCAATCGCGATAGCGCCGCAGTTCGATGAAGCCTGGCCTTTCTCCGAAGGACTGGCCCTTGTCCAGCTCGGCGACAGGCAGTGCTTCATCGACAAGTCCGGTCGGGTCGCAGGAAACCTCGAGTTTGATGAAGCATGGTCATTCTCTGAAAGTCTGGCGCCGGTCAGGGTCGGCGGCAGGTGGGGATTCGTCGACCACACCGGCAGCTTCGCACTCGAGCCGCGGTTCGACGACGCTGCGTCCTTCACCGAGGGACTGGCCCTTGTCAAGGTCGGAGACAAGTGGGGATATGCGGACAATACCGGCCGGGTCGTCATCACTCCCCGATTCGACGGTGGATGGCCCTTCTCCGAGGGATTGGCGCCGGTCAGTCTCGGCAACCGTTGGGGCTACATCAACAGGTCCGGTACGCTTGTGTGGGAAGGAGTCGGCCATCTCTACTTCTTCTAGGAGCGGTGAGTGTGCTGGCCGGTCTCTTCCGCCGCGCCAACGTCGTCGTAACGCTGCTGGCTTCCTGATGAGACAGAGCACAACCGCAGTTCTTCTTGCCATCGCGCTTGAGTCGGCGACCTTTCCTGTGATTGTTGCCCGCGCCGCAGCCGCCGAGCAGTGGCGGAGGTCGGACGCGACCCTGGAGCCGCGAATGCGGATCCTCTGGGACGCTCAGGCCACGTGGACCCGCCTGTACGTGGTCAGCGCGCTCGGCGACCTACCCGACACCGCCTTCGTCCGGGCAAGGCTGTTCCGCTGCCCGACTGACTTCGAGGCAGCGGTCGGACCCTACTATGGCAGGCAGACGGCGCAGGACTTCTCGCGTGCCCTGAACGTCCATCTCCAGACCCTAGTCGAGGTGGTCCGTGCGACCAAGGCCGGCGACGTCCGGGCGTTGGCCGATCTGAAGCTCCGCTGGCGGGCGGACGCCGAATCCACCTCAGCGATTCTCGGAGCCATCAACCCGGCGTGGTCCACTCCTGCGTTCCGGGAGCTACTTGACGTCTATCTGCAGTTGGTTGACCGGGGCATCGTCCTTCGCGCCAGAGGCGACTACGCCGCCGATGTCGGCAACTTCGGCGAGTCGCACGAACTGGCGCTCGAGCTGGGCGACGTCATGGCGCGGGGCATTCTCAGCCAGTTCCCGCCCCGGCGGACACTGAGGACCAATTGATATGGGGCGACCATCGTGCCGGGACAGGGCTTGATCGCAGGGGAGGATAACAATGAACAACGCGGTACCGGGGAGGACTGAGAGCCTGGAGATGGTTGTATTCGCCGCCGGGATTGCGACTACGAGCGCGGAGCCTGCGGCCGGGATAAACGGGGCTTTTCGGCCCGGTTCGTCTTCGGTGCGGCCGTCTGGCCCGGGCCGCAGCCACCTTCACCGTCTGATGCGCAAGTACGGCGTTAAACGCCAGGCAGGAAGGCAGGCGTGAGACGCCGGCACCGAAAACAGACTGATTACGAACGGAGGAACAATGCCACGAGTGATACACTTTGACCTGATGTCGGCGGCACCCGAGAAGCTGGTTCAATTCTGCGCCGGCGTGTTCGGCTGGCAGGTCACCAAATGGGAAGGCCCGATGGAGTACTGGCTGGTGAGCACCGGCGACAAGAGCCGGCCGGGTATCGACGGCGGCATCGGCCGCGGCAAGCCGGCCGACCAGGTTGTGCTGACCTTGGACGCACCCGACCTTGATGCCATGGTTGCCAAGGCGGTCGCGGCCGGGGCCAAAGTAGTTCAGCCGCGCGGACCGATTCCCGGCGTCGGCTGGTATGCGGCGGTGCAGTCGCCTGACGGCAACCTGTTCGGCCTGATGCAGGACGACCCCGCGGCGAAGTA
>JAFGRF010000263.1 GCA_016935295.1 Caldifarciminota bacterium
CTATTCCGGGTCTGGCAGCACCTTCCCCGGGTTCAGTAGACCCTCCGGGTCGAGCGCGTGTTTCAATCCTCGCATCACCGCGAGCTCAGCCGGGCCGAGCGCTCTTTTCATTAGATGGCGCTTGGCCGAACCAATCCCGTGCTCGGCCGTGATCTGACCGCCCCGCGCGAGCACGAAGTCCACTAGTTCGTCCACCACCGCTGTCCTCACCCGCTGCCAGTCGCCTTCATCCGGTATAGTCCGGCAGATGTCGACGTGGATATTTCCGTCTCCGATGTGGCCGAAGGGGACGATCGGGATTCCATGCTTCTGCTGCAGCCCGGCGACCAGCTCAACGGTTGCCGGCAGCTCGGACAGCGGTACGACCACATCCTCGGCCGTTACCTGCGGATAGACCTGCTTCAGCGTCTTGGCCAGCGAGCGGCGGGCGGTCCAGAGCCGCTCCTGGTCGATGGCGTTGTCGGCCACCAACGGCTCACGCGCCCCGAGCGCCATTGCCGTCTCGCCGAGCAGCACGCACTCTTCCAGAACGTGCTGGCGGTCGTTGCCTTCGAGTTCGATCAGCACCTGGACTGCGGCGTCGGCAAAAGGCAGGCAGTTGCCGAGTACCTGGTTGCAGGCGGCAATCCCGCCGCGCTCAATGAACTCCACCACTGCCGGCAGCAGCCGGCTGTCGCGGATTACTCGCAGGCAGAGCTCAACGCCCTGCTGGAGTCGGTCGAACGGCACCAGCACGTCAACCTGATAGCGGGGCCGGGGCACGAGCTTGAACGTGATCTCGGTGATGATACCGAGCGTCCCTTCCGAGCCGACCAGCAGCTTGTTCAGGTCATAGCCGGTCACGTTCTTGTGGAGCCTGCCGCCGTACCGGATGATGGAGCCGTCAGCAAGGACGGCTTCGATCCCGCGTACGAAGTCGCCGGTGACGCCGTACTTGTAGGCGCGGGCGCCGCCGGCATTGGTGGCTACGTTGCCGCCAATGGAGCAGTCGTCGAGCGATGCCGGGTCAACCGGATAGTAGAGGCCGTGTTCGGCGCACGTCTGCTGGAGCCTGGCGGTGCGAACCCCGGGCTGAGTGGAAACGACGAGGTTGCCGGAGTCAACCTCGAACATGCGATCCATCAACTCGGTTGAGACCAGGATGCCGCCCTGCGTCGGTATCGCTCCGCCCGCCAGTCCGGTGCCGAGTCCGCGCGGTGTCAGCGGTACGCGCTCGGACCGGGCAAGGGAGACGACTGCTGCTGTTTCCTCGGCGGACAGCACCTTGACCAGCGCCTCGGGGATGCGGGCCGGCTCGGTGCTTTCGTCGTGGCCGTAGTCCGTCAGCAGCGAAGGGTCGGTGATGACACGCTCCGGCGAGCACAGTTCTGCCAGCCGCCCGGCGGCTGACCTGGAAAGGGACCGGTAGATCACCGGTTAGCCTATCCTTGCCAGGGTTTCAGTCAAATCGGGCCACCGGTGTCATATGTCCAGTTTTCCTGTACGTTTCATTCTCGCCCAGAAGGAGAACCCGGCCTAGGCCGGGTTCACAAACAGACGTTCGATCCTGTTAGTTCAGGTGTTTGTCGATCTTGGCCGCGAGGATGTTCTCCGCTGCGTAACCCACGTGCCGATCGACCTCCTGCCCGCCCTTGAAGATGATGAGGGTCGGGATGCCGTGGATGTCGTACTTGCCCGGCGTCGAGGGACTCTCGTCGGTGTTCAGTTTGCATACCGTCAGCTTACCCGCGTACTTGTCGGCCAGTCCTTCCACAATCGGGCCCAGCATCTTGCAGGGGCCGCACCACGGGGCCCAGAAGTCGACCAGCACGGGCTGCGGCGACTTCAGTACCTCGGAATCGAATGTATGGTCGTTGACATGCTTCACATCAGCCATCTCTTTCACTCCTCCTGCTGTACACCGGCGACGAGGCGTACGAGCCTGCGGAGCCAGGGCCTGGTCACCCGGTAACAAACCTGATTGCCTTTCCTCTCGTTGGTAACCACACCGGCTGCCCTGAGCACAGCCAGTTGCTGCGAGACCGTAGCCTGGGCCACGCCAAGACACTCAGTCATGTGTTTGACGTTACATTCCCGATTCAGCAGTCCGGATACCAGCTGCAGACGCATGGGATGCCCCAATGCCTTGAACGTCAGAGCCATCCGCCCGGCCTGCGCCCGATCCATGCAGCTTTGCATATATTCTTTTGACGCCGGGCGGCGTCTGCGCGATTCCCGCCGCATCCCTAAGACCGCCGCCGGATCACGATGTCGCCATTGGTGGTAGTCACGTTGATGGTCGACGCGCCGGAACCGATGCGGGCGCGCAGGTGGTGTTCCTCCTGGACATCGTAGACGACCGTGAAGTCATAGATCGTCAGGATCCCGTTGGTGTTGGTGGCCTCAAGCACGGCCGATACGTCCTCGGGCAGGAGCAGCGTCACCTTGCCGTTCGTAGTCGCCAACCCGACGTCCTCGGTGGGGCTCAGCGCGGCGAGGTCGCAGTCCACGGCGCTGTTGGTGGTCGCTCCGTAGAACGCCCCGCTGTGTACCTTCACGTCCAGCTTGCCATTGGTCGTTGACACGCTCGCCGTTCCTGCAGTGCCCGTCAACTCGACCTTGCCGTTGGTCGTGGTGGCGCTGATGCCGCCTACCATGTTCTGCACGGTGACGTCGCCGTTGGTCGTAGCAAGGAAGAGGCCGATGCTCTCCGGAGCGGTGATGGTGAAGTTCGCGCCGTACGGCCGGCTGCCGTCGGGCATGGACTCCTTCACTACTAGCCGGGTGCCGATGACCGTATCGCTGTACGCCAGGTTCCTGAGGGCCAGTTCGGCGTCCGCTTTGTCTCTTCCGTAGGCGTACTTCTGCACTTCGACGGTGATGACCGAGTCGAGCGTCGCGGTCACGCTGATGTCGCCGTTCCTGGTCTCGGCGCCGAGTTCGCGGATACCTCTGGCCGCGTAGGTGTGCGTCTCAGAGTCGTCCAGCCGGTAGGTGTACAGGCAGGCAGCGGCCAGCAGGGAGAGGCAGAGGAGTCGATGCAGTTGGCTTTTCACCGGGACCTCCTTAGTCCAATTCGGTCGTTGTCTGCGCCTGCGGCATCAGCAGCAGGCCGACGGAAAAGAACCAGCCGCCCAGGCAGTCGTTGGGCGCGCCGCTGATGAGGGCGCCATTGGCGATGCGCCAGGCCGGCCGGAACGGTGAATAGAGGTAGCCACCGCGCAGGGTGACGCCGATTCTGCCGGAACTGCTGTTTGCGGCGAATCCCAGTTCCAGCGCCGCCATGCCGGCGAGTTTCGTGCCGGAGGCAAACGACAGGTTGCCCTGGATGTTGCTGAACAGCGTGTCAATATTGATTGTGTCACCGAGGTTCTTGCGCAGGCTGAACGACTGGCTGAGGCCGCCGACCCCGAGCGTCGGGACAATCGTCAGGAAGCTGAAGGGCGCCAGCCGCAATCCCGCCTCGCCGAAGATGCCGGTCGCATCGGTGCGGAGCCGGTAAGAGCCGTTGTCGACGTCGTCCCAAGTCTTGAAGAAGAGCGGGCCGACGAGAAGGGAGGAACCGGTGAGCGTCCGCAGCTCAATGCCCCAGCCGAAGTGACGGCTGCGCGCCTGGGGCATGCCGTATTCCGGTTTGGCGAAGACGGCGTTGAAGCCGTTCACGGGCGGCTGGTAGGCAGCGGCAAACGGTATAAGCCACGCCTCGGGTGAATCCTGGGCCAGCGCCGGTAGCGTCACGGCCAGCAAGAGGACTATAATGGTTATTCGCATATTCAATACTCTTAAGAAGCTAGTATAGAGCTGACGACGGGAGTGTCAAATCGCGGGCATAAGGGGGCAGTAGCGTGAAGATGAAGCCGCCCGCGGCTGGACCGCAGGCGGCCTCAAAATCCGGCGGAAAGGGCTAGCGCTCTACGATGACTTTCCGGACCGCAACTACGCCCGAGGCGGCATAGCGGCAGAAGTAGATACCCTCGGGTACGAGGTGTCCCAGCCCGTCCTCGCGATTCCACGTTGCCGTTGCCAGCCCGGTCCCTCCGACCGTGCAGCTCAGGGCGCGTACCACGTTGCCGACGGCATCGTGTATTTCGACGACCGGTCTGCCAGGTCCTGCGGGTTGTACCCTGATCGACATCTGTCCCGTTACGACGCTGGGGCTGACGCTCAGGCGCTGCCGGGGTTCAGCCGCCGACGGGGGTTCCTCGACGTTCGCCATGCCGCTGTAGAACAACGCCTTGGGCCTGGTGATGCCACCGTATTCGAAGTCGTAGAACGTGTTCTCTACCGGGGCACGGAACATGGTCACGTTCGGCAGCGAATTGATCGTCGATAGTAGTTCGACCGAATCGGGCCATTGCTCGATGTCCGGGAACTGGAAGGTGTCGTAGCTGGCTCCGGTCGCAATCCAACCCGTGGTAGGGATGGTTTCTGCGCTCGTGGATATGAACACGTGCGCTGTTTGCACCTCGACGGTGCGGGTATTCGGGTCAACGACTCCGTAGAAGGCAATCGCGGCGTTGCCCACGCTGAAGGCAACACACAACAGCGCGACGGCGACCACTGCGGTACAACACTTCTTCATGCTGCTTACTCCTGTTTTACGTTTTGCCGACATCGGGTCAACGACCCCGGATGAGAGAGGATACCCTTTCGGCTTTTCTTGTCAAGTGAAATTGGCGCGCAGTTGAGTGGAGCGGGGTCGAGACTGCCCTCAGGCCGGTCGCGCGGCGTTGCCGTTGCCGGTGAGTCCGCGATACTGCTCCTTGCTGCCGTGAACGAGAATCTGTTGACCGATTGCTTCTCCGCCGCGATGGGCCCTCGTGCCGCGACCTTGCCGTTCCCTTTGGCTGCGCCAGAGGCTTTGGAGTCCGGTGTTTCCGACGTCCCGGTTCGGCTTCGATGTCCAATCTGGACTGTGGCGCAGAAGTCCCTCCTCATGGTGACACACGGCCAGCCGAAGGCAGCCGTATTCTGCCGCTACTGCATAATGCTGCGGCTACGCACAGGATGCCAGTAGTGCTGTTGAGAGGGATGGGTATGCAACATGCTGTAGTGATGGGAGTTGCCGGACACCACTACCGGAGGTCAGTCTGGCATGCCATGTGCACTAGAGCTACAGGATGCGCAGGGGCGGTGGTAAGTTGAGACGTCCTCCCGGCAAGAAGGCGCAGCGAGTTCGCGGGCGCAGCGCAACGGAGGATGTGGAGGTGATTCGGGAAGGTGATCTCGGCAATGGTCCGGCAGAGACGTGGAGTCTACTCAAACACTCGCCCGGCCAGGAGCCGAAGACTGTGGGGTTGGAGGAGCTGTATCGCCTGCGGCGTGAGGCGGGAAACGCCGACAGCCTGGCTGAGGAGCTGTTCCTTGTGGAACTCTGAAGCTATGTCAGTCGGCCGCGGCGGGTAACTAGGCCGGTCATATGGCCGGCTGGCTCCGGGGGCGGTGGGTCGCTGCTGCGCGGTTCACGCTCGGCCATGGAAGACCCGGACCTTTTCTCTGGTGGGTTCGCGGTCTATGCGTCCGTGTCGGTCCGCGCTTGGACGGACCTGAATGGTCCGTAAGAGACGCCCCGTACGGGGCGTCTCGCTTTCGTGCGCCCAGCATGGGCGCTGACTTGAGAGTGAGAGTCTCTAACACGGAGGTTGATTGCACCAACCGCTAGTCAAAGGCGAGTGCGTCATCGCGAGGTGAGGTGCGAAGGAAGCCGGAGGCAAAACTGCGCTTTGAGGAACACGAACCCTATACGAGGCCTGTCTGC
>JAFGRF010000264.1 GCA_016935295.1 Caldifarciminota bacterium
GATAGATGTTCCCTACGAACCGGCGATGACCGTTGACGCCTGGCCGGTCCAGCGGTTGAGCCGAGCCGCCTTTTCCCGCGCGGTCACGACGATAGAACTGAGGCTGGCAAAGCTCGGATGGGAACACCGCCTGCGGCGCACGTCCAAAGGTCTTGCCCTCTTGCTCGGGCAGCCCAAATCCCGTCGCCAGATTCAATGGCTGCTGAGCCGGGGCAGTGTTGAGGTGTGGCAGGGACGTTGGGTCAAGTCCGGAGAAACCAGCAGCGCTGCGGTCGAGGTGGGTGGCGATGCGTCACGTCGGGTCGTGCTCAAACGACTGCTGGCGGCCAACGGGCAGCTTGAGGCCGGGGTCCGGGCACCCACTCCGCTGGCCGCCGTGCTGGTGACTTCGGTTCCAGTGCCCGAGACCACCGAGCCCGCGGTACTCGTGGTCGACCATGCTGTCCTGGCCGCGGCGACTTCGACCCCGGATGGTACGCTGGAGTTCCAAGATATCGGCAGCGAAGATGACGTCAGAATGATCGCGGCCCTGGCCGCGGGCGACGTGATTCCGGCCGACTTCACCGTCGCAATCAGGCCGTAACCGGCAGTGCCGGCCAGGCCTCTTGACTTGAGTCCGTCGTGTTCTAGACTCGTTTCCACGAAGACCACACGTCTGGCAGCAGTTCTCGTCGCACTTCTTACCGCGTCGTTTGCCTCGGTCACGGTCGAGGGTTCGGATGAGAGCGGGGTGACGTTTCGCTACACTCCGGGGAAGGCGAGACTCGCGGCCGGGGTCGACGGCCGATGTGCCGTGGACTTCGACGATGCTGACCACGTCGCAGTGACCGGCGAACCGGACCTGCCGGGGAAGATAGTGCGCGTCGGGATTCCGCAGGCTGGTGGCGTACGGATAGGTGTCAGAACCGGACCTGAGCGTACACTGCACGCTGCCCAACTTCGGACTGTCCCAAACATGTCATGGAACGGCGATTCGTCGTGGTACGGTGCACTGCCGCCTGGCGCGGTTCTTGCGCAGCGGCCGGCCGAGGCTGGTCAGGCAGAGACGCTGCGCAGGGTCAGGTTTCTACCCATCCGACTCAGCCCGTGTCGGTATGACACGGAAACCGGCACGCTGAGTTACTACGAGTGGCTGGATGTTTCGGTCAGGTTCGAGCAGCGGCCGGAGCGAAGGGTCGAACCGGACCTTCTGGACGGTGCCGTCGCAGCCATGCTGTTGAACGGGGAAGAGGTTCTGGGCTGGAAGCTTGAATGGCCGGCACCTGCTCTCTCCCAGTTCGAGCGCTCGACGCATTGGCTCAAGATCAACGTAGATTCGACCGGCATCTACGGCATCACGGGTCGCGAACTGAGCGCGGCCGGTTTGAGTCTCGCCGGGCTGGACCCGGCGACGCTTGCCTTGTTTACGGTCGGCGAGCACGAGCCTGACGGTTCGTACCCGGACAGCATGAGGCAGGTCCCGCTCTGCGTGCGGGGCGGAGAGGATGGCAGGCTCGACCCGGATGACCGGGTCGTGTTCTACGGTCTTGGTGCCGCGCACTGGGTCGGGAGGTGCTCGGTCTACGTCAAGAACTACTTCACGCGGGACAATGTCTACTGGCTGACCTGGGGCGGGGCACCCGGAACCAGGATGCCCTTGATACCGGGATCGGACACGGCCGGGACGGCCACGGTGCACACTGCCCGGGACCGACTCCACCAGGAGAAAGACCTGGACTGCCCGGCCCGCTCCGGCCTGCTCTGGATATGGACGCAGCTCTTCAAGGCGGCCGACCGTGAGGATGCGACGCTCGATGTCGTGCTGGACATGGCGTTTCCGGTGCAGGTACAACGCCTGACCGGCCGCTTCCTGGCCGACGCCGGCGGCAACCGGCTTTCCGTGATGTTCAACGGGCGTCAGGTCGGGGCCTACGAGTTCGGACAGTCCCCGCCATCCAGCCCGTTCGACTTCGCGGCGGATGAGACTCTGCCCGTAAACTTCGGTCGCAACGTGGTGACGTTTGGACTGACCGGAACGGGGCAGAGGAGCATCTACCTTGACTATCTTGAGGCGGACTACCTGCGTCGGCTTTCGCTCCATGACGGGCAACTGCACTTCCTGCAGGATGACACCGGCAGGTTCAGATTCCGCTTCCGGGACGTGCACGAACCGCCCCTGGTGCTGGATGTGACCGACCCGTACGTTCCCGGAATGTGCGAACGACCTGAGTGGGAAGGTGACAGCGCATGGTTCTGTCTGCGCGTTCCCGCGCCGGCGGAATTCGCTGTCGCGGAGCCGGGCAGGTTGCTCGAGCCCTCGCGCATCGAGCTGCGCAATCCCGGTCGCCTGCGGAGTCCCGAGCGGCAGGCCGACTACTGGGTGGTGACGCCGAAGGAGTTCCTGAGTTCAGCCCAGCGCCTGGCAGAGTACCGTACCGGCCGGATCGCCGGCATAGACCAGGCCGTGGCTCGAACGGCCACGCTTGAAGACATCTACGATGACTATGCCTTCGGCCTGGAGGAGCCGAGGGCGATCAAGCTCTTCTTCGCGGACAAGCACCCGGCCTACGGCCTGCTGGCGGGCGACGCGACCTGCGACTACAAGGGAGTCCTGGGCAAGCGTGCCCCCGGCGTGCCCGCCTACGAGTACGGGTTCGGGCTCAACCCCGATGCCTACGACCGGAGCGCACTGGCGTTCGATGCGTGGTATGCCGATTTCGAAGGTGAGGGCAGCAGCCCGGATATGGCACTCGGCCGCGTGACGTGTCGCAGCGCCGCAGAATTGCGGTGCTTCGTGGACAAGGTGATTGCCTACGAAAGGCAGCCGACCGGGCTGTGGAACAAACGCTATCTGCTGCTCGCGGACGACGAGTTCCTGGGTGAGGCCAATCCGGACGACCCCCGACGGTGGGACCCGATAGGGTTCGGCCACATCACGTACTGCGAAGCGATGGGCCAGATTCCGGAGAACCAGCTGGACTTGCTCAAAGTCTACCTCACCGAATGGCCGTATGTGGGAGTCAAGAACAAACCCGGCGCCCACGCCGAGTTGATGCGTCAGCTTGACCTCGGCGGGGTGGTGCTTGTTTTCTTCGGACACGGAGCCGGGTTCGACCTGACCCATGAGAGCGTGCTCAACATCTCACAGGTGCCCCAGGTGCAGAACGGCAGCCGCAGCCCGTTCTGCTTCTTCGGCAGCTGTTCGGTGGGGCGGTTCGACGACACGCAGTTCGAATGCATAGCGGAAGAGCTGGTCCGGCAATCGAGCGGTGCGATTGCGTCAGTGGGCGCGACCAAGGCCACGGTTGCAGGCTCGAACGTTGTCTTTGCCCGCAACCTGCTCACGCCTCTGTTCGGCCAGCCAGACTCCACCATCGGTCGCAGTTTCTTTCAGGCGTGGCCGAGCGACAAGATCTACCACCTGTTCGGTGACCCCGCAACCGTGCTGCGACTGCCGCGAGCTTCCGGGCAGGGACTGGCCGTGACGCCGGACACGCTCAGACCCGGGTCGAGGTTTCGCGTCCACGGTGCGGTCGGAGCAGCCGGGGCCAGGTTCGCGTGGCTGGTCCAGGGGCCGAAACGGATTCGCACGTACCGGTCGTTCCGGGGCGAGACGAGCTACGAGTTACCGGGAATGGACCTGGCGCGCGGGACCGGCGACGCGACCGGGGGGACTCTGGGATTCGAGGGGACTATCCCGGTGGGCGTGCCGCTTGACACGGTCTTCGTGCCGAACGGCAACTACGCGCCGGTGGCGCGGTCATGCCGGGCGAGCGTCTCGGCCTGGTCAGATTCGGGAGACCTGTCGGCGCTCAATGACTCGATTGAGTATTCGACAACGCCGGCGCCGGGAAACGACACGATCGCTCCTTCGGTCATGCTGTTCCGGGGCGGCACCCGGCTGCAGAGCGGCATGGCCGTCCCGCCGGAGTTCGAACTGGAGGGCGTGGTCAGCGACAGCTCGGGCATAATGATCGCACCGGTCGCGGGTGAAGCGCCCCTGTTCTATGTCAGTGACCCGGCCTGCGCTACAGACCTGACCGACCTACTGGTGTTTGACGACGGCTCGGCGACCACCGCGCGCTTCCGTATGCCGGTGCAGCTCGCCGGGGGGGACTCGCTCTTTGTCGCTGTGTCCGACAACCTGCGCAACCGGGCCGTGGTCGGC